>CAIUAC010000933.1 GCA_903896985.1 uncultured Sandaracinus sp. | reverse complement strand
GCGCTCATCGATCACTGCACACCTCGCAGAGGGTAAAAAACTGCGCGCCTTGTAGCAGACCGCCCCCCGCGGAGCGAGGCGCCGAGCGGCGGCGTTGCGCGGGGCAGCCAGGGCGCGCTAGCGTCTGCGCCATGGACCAACAGGGATGGGGACAGCCGCCGCAAGGGGCACCGCAGCAGCAACAGTGGGCCGACCAGCAGGGCGGGCAACCGGGCGCGCCCGGCAGCGCACCGCCGGGCTACTTCGCGCAGGCCGCCGCGCAGTGGCCCCCGCCGAGCGAGGAGGACAAGCAGCACGCGTTCTTCGCGCATCTGTTCTGCGCGCTGCTCAATCTCTTTTGCTGCGGGTTCATCTTCCCGTTCGCCGGGGCGCTGATCCCGCTCGGGATGACGAAGACCAAGCACCCGTTCCTGATGTTCCACATCAACCAGTCGGTGCTCTTCCAGGGCGGTCTCTACCTGATCAACATCGTGCTCTACGTCGCGGGCGCGATCGGCAACATCTGCCTCGTCGGCTGGCTGCTCTATCCGTTCAACGCGATCCTCGTGCTGCTCGCGGCGGTCTACCCGATCATCATCGGCCTCAAGGCCAAGGACGGAGAGTGGGCCAAGTACGCGGTCGTGGGCGACAAGGTGCTCGCGATGCAGAGCCCGCCCTTCAAGTGAGCGGCGCAGAGCCCTCCCGCTGAAGAGCAGGAGGGCTCGGTCCGACTACGGCGTGACGGTGAACGGCGCGCTGTTGCCGATGCCGACGTTGCGAACATCGACCTTGAACGGGTTGGTGCCGGGCTGCGCGGGCAGCGCGACGGTGAGCGCGGTCGGGGTGGAGGCCATCACGCGCGCCGGGAAAGTGCCGAAGAACACGCGGTTCTGGTTGTTGCGGGCCGAGAAGCCGTAGCCGCGGAGGATGACCGTGCAGCCGGGGCGCGTGCACACAGGCTCGATGCCCGTGACGCCGACGCCGCTCGGAGGCGCGGTCACCGTGAACGTGCCGACCGCCGGGATGATTCGGCCGTCGGCCGTGCGGAGGCTGATGGCGCCGGTCGTCGCCCCCGCCGGGACGGCGACGGTGATCGACGTCGGCGAGAACGCCGTGGGCGTCGCCGCGGTGCCGTTGAAGAGGATGACGCTCCCCGGCAGGAAGCCATCGCCGCGGATCAGGACCGGCGTGCCGGGGAAGCCCGTCTGCGGGGTGAACGACGCGATGTTGAGCAGCGGGTCGATGGTGAGGTCCGTCGCGGCGAGCGCGGTGCCCTGCATCCGCACGAGCACCGTGATGCGACCGCTCGCGACGCCGACGGGCACCTTGGCGGTGAGCTGCGTGTCGCTCAGCGTGAGCAGCTGCAGCGGGCGACCGTTGACGCTCACCTCGACGAGCGAGGGCGTCGTGCCGAAGCCGGTGCCGTTCACCGTCACGTCCTGCGTGACGGTGAGGCGGGCGGGCGAGAAGCCGACGATCGTCGGAGGCCGCGTGACGATGAAGGCGGCGACCGCGCGGGCGCTGCCGTTGTTGGCCACGTTCACCTCGAAGAGCCCGCTCTGCGCGGCCATGGGTACGCGCGCCGTGAGCTCCGTCGCGCTGACGGCGGTCACCTCACAGCGCGTGCCCTGGAGCGTGACGAGGTTGTCGGCGGGGGTCATCGAGAAGCCCGCGCCCGTGAGGCGGACGAGCGTCCCGACGGGACCCGAGCGGGGCTGGAAGTCGGCGACGGTGACCTGCGCGAGGCGCGTGAACTCGTCAGTCGACTGCGCCGGGCCGAGGCCCGCGACGTTGACGGTGAAGCGGCCGCGCAGCCAGGGGCCCGCGGGAACTTCGATGGTGAGCGCCGTCGGCGTCACCGCACGGACGAGCGCGGGCTGCGCGATGGCGGGGGTCGCGCCCACCGCCGGCGAGACGAAGCGCACGTCGACCGCGCGCACATCCGTGCCGAAGTTCGTGCCGTTCAGCGTGATCTGCCGGCCGGGTGGCGCCGCGAGCGGCGCGATCGAGGTGATGGTCGGCGGGTACTGAATGACGAAGGGAGCGGGCGTCTGCGTGCGACCGCCGTTGCGAACGTCGACGAGCAAAGGCCCCGTCGCCGCGTTCGCCGGGATGACCACGTTCAGCTGCGTCGGGGTCGAGTGCTCGACCCGCACCGGGAGGTTGTTGAGGAAGACGCGATTCTGCGAATTCGTGGGAGAAAAGCCCGTTCCCGTGATGACGACGCGCGTCGTCGGCGGCCCGAGGCGCGGCTGGAAGTCCGCGACGCCGGTGCCGACCATCACCGTGAAGGGCACGGGGCTGGTCGCCTCGCCCGCGGCGCCGACGCGCACCTTGAACACGCCCGTGACGGCGCCGTCGGGGATGGTGACGCGCAGGTCGAAGGGCGTCGCGGTGCGGACCACGACCGGCCGGTCGGCGAGCGTCACGACGTTGTCCGTGACCCGCGGCGAGAAGTTTTGACCGCGCAACACGACCTCGAGCCCCGGCGCGCCGGCGGCGGGCTCGAGGCGCTCGATGATCGGCGCGGCGGGCGCAGCGGTCACGCGGAAGAGCGGGTTCGAGGTCGAGGTGCCGATCGCGGTTCGCACGGAAATGGAGCCCGTGACGGCGTTCGCCGGGATCGTGAACGACCAACGGTTCGGCGTCCGCTCGGTGATGACGCACGGCAGCGCGCCGAGGAAGATCTGGGTCGGTTGCCCGCCCACGACGTCGGTCATCGCGCGACCGACGAGCGTCACCGAGGTGCCGACCGGGCCCGCGGTCGGTTCGATGCGCTCGATCACGGGCAGCGACTGGGCGGAGGCGAGCGCGGGCGAGAGCAGCGCGGCGAGGGAGAACATGGCCGCGAGTGCGGCGAGGGACGTCCTGAGCAGAGTCTTCGTCATTGGGAATCCCATGCGTTAGTGGAGGCGCGGGCCGAGCGTGGCGAGCCGTGCAGCGCACGTCAACCCCGGTGTGGGCTCGGACGAGCCGGGGCGGCCCTTGATTCAGGCTCGACGCGATGCGTCGTCGCCTCTGCGCCCCCGGATGCTATTCCAGCGCGCCATGACCGAACCGACGACCGTAGGTGCCCGTCCCGTCCGCGCCGCCCGCGGCACAGAGCTTCGCTGCCTCGGCTGGCAGCAAGAGGCTGCGCTCCGGATGCTGATGAACAACCTCGACCCCGAGGTCGCCGAGCGCCCCGACGACCTCGTCGTCTACGGTGGCACCGGCAAGGCGGCGCGCTCGTGGGCGGCGTTCGACGTGATCGTGCGCGAGCTCGAGCAGCTGCGCGACGACGAGACGCTGCTGATCCAGTCGGGCAAGGCGGTCGGCAAATTCCGCACGCACGCGGACGCGCCGCGCGTGCTGCTCGCGAATTCGCTGATCGTCCCGCACTGGGCGACGTGGGACGAGTTCCGGCGCCTCGAGGCGGCGGGCCTGACGATGTACGGGCAGATGACCGCGGGCTCTTGGATCTACATCGGCACGCAGGGGATCTTGCAGGGCACCTACGAGACGTTCGTCGAGGCGGGGCGACAGCACTTTGCGAGCGATGGCGTCGCGGGGCCGAAGAACTGGGCGGGGCGCTGGATCCTCTCCGCTGGGCTCGGCGGCATGGGCGGCGCGCAGCCGCTCGCAGCGACGATGGCTGGCGCGGCGTTCCTCGGCGTCGAGGTCGATCCGCAGCGCGCGCAGCGCCGGCTCGAGACGCGCTACGTCGACCGGCTGACCGACTCGCTCGACGAGGCGCTCGGCTGGGTGCGCGACGCATGCAGCGCGGGCACCGCCCTCTCGGTCGCGCTCGTCGGCAACGCGGCGCAGGTGTACCCGGAGCTCGTGCGGCGCGGCATCACGCCCGACTTCGTCACCGAGCAGACGAGCGCGCACGACCCGCTGAACGGCTATGTGCCGCCGGGCCTCTCACTCGTCGCGGCGCGTGAGCTGCGCGAGCGCGATCCGGAGGACTACGTGCACCGCTCACGGGCGGGCATGGCGCTCGAGGTGACCGCGATGCTCGAGATGGTGCGGCGCGGGGCGTTCGCGTGCGACTACGGGAACAACCTCCGCGAGGAGGCGAAGCGCGCCGGCGAGACGCGCGCGTTCGAGATCCCCGGCTTCGTGCCGGCGTACGTGCGCCCCTTGTTTTGTCTGGGGAAAGGCCCGTTCCGCTGGGTCGCGCTCTCGGGCGATCCCGAGGATATCCGCGTGACCGACGCGGCGATCAAGGAGCTCTTCCCCGAGGACGACGCGCTCCATCGCTGGATCGACATGGCGCAGGAGCGAGTCGCGTATCAGGGCCTCCCCGCGCGCATCTGCTGGCTCGGCTATGGCGACCGCGCGAAGGCCGGCCTGCGCTTCAACGAGCTCGTACGCGACGGCAAGGTGAAGGCGCCGATCGTCATCGGGCGCGATCACCTCGACTGCGGCTCCGTCGCGAGCCCGAACCGCGAGACCGAGGGCATGAAGGACGGCTCTGACGCCATCGCCGACTGGCCGATCCTGAACGCGATGCTCAACGTCGCGAACGGCGCGACGTGGGTCAGCGTCCATCACGGCGGCGGCGTCGGCATCGGCTACTCGATCCACGCGGGCGTCGTGATCGTCGCGGATGGGACCGAGGCTGCCGCCAAGCGCCTCGAGCGCGTGCTCACGGGCGACCCAGGGATGGGCGTCATCCGGCACGCGGACGCGGGCTACGAGCTCGCCAGCGAGACGGCGGCGGCCAAGGGCGTGCACGTCCCGCATCAGGCGCGCTGACGGCGATGAACGTCGACCTGCTCCTCCGCGGCGCGCGCGTCGTGACCTGCGCGGGTCCCTCGAACGGCACGCCGAGCGAGCGGCTCGCGATCATCGATCGGGGCGCCGTCGCGGTGCACGGTGGGCGCATCGCGTGGGTCGGAGACGACGCCGACGCTGGCGCGCTCGCGCAGACCGCGACGCGCACGATCGACGCGCGCGGCCAGGTGCTGTTACCCGGGCTCGTCGATCCGCACACGCACCTCGTGTTCGCCGGGAGTCGCGTCGATGACCTCTCGCGCAAGCTCGCGGGCGAGAGCTATCAGTCGATCGCAGCCGCGGGCGGCGGTATCGCCTCGACGGTGCGCGCGACCCGCGCGGCCAGCGGCGACACCCTCTTCGCCCTCGCCTCTGCGCGTGCTCGCGCGATGCGCGCAGGCGGCACGACGAGCGCCGAGGTCAAGAGCGGCTACGGGCTGACGACCGTGGACGAGCTGCGCTCGCTCGCCGTCGGACGCCGCCTCGCGCGAGACCGTGTGCTGCGCACGACGACGACGCTGCTCGGCGC
Source organism: uncultured Sandaracinus sp. (assembly GCA_903896985.1). Lineage (GTDB taxonomy): Bacteria > Myxococcota_A > Polyangia > Polyangiales > JADJQN01 > CAIUAC01. The sequence continues at coordinate 14,604 of CAIUAC010000933.1, read as the reverse complement.
GCACGTCGTCCCGCCCGAGCGGCGCGATGACCGCGACGGCTATGTGCGCGAGGTCTGCGAGGCGATGATCCCGCGGGCAGCGGCAGAGCAGCTCGCCGACGCGGTCGATGTGTATTGCGACGAAGGCGCGTTCACGCTCGCCGAGACCCGCCGCGTGTTCGAGGCGGCGCGCGCGGCCGGGCTCGCCGTGCGCGCGCACATCGGGCAGTTCCGCGACCTCGGCGGCGCGCAGCTCTGCGCGGAGTTCGGCGCGCTCTCGGCCGACCACCTCGAGGACGTCAGCGACGAAGGACTCGCCGCGCTCGCGCGCGCGGGCACCGTCGCGGTGCTGCTGCCCGGCGCTTGGCGCACCTTGCGACAGCAGCCCCCCGACGCCGCGCGCCTCCGCGCGCACGGTGTCCGCATCGCCGTCGGCACCGACTGCAACCCGGGCACAAGCCCGATGACCGACCTCGGGCTCGCCGCGGCGCTCGCCGCCCGCGACGCGGGGCTCACGCTCGAAGAGGCGGTGCTCGCCGTCACCTGCGAGGCAGCGCGCGCCGCGGGGCTGAAGGACGCAGGGCGCATCGCCAGCGGCGCAGTCGCGGACCTCGCGCTCTTCGCCGGCGACGACCCGCGGGTGCTGGCCTACACACTCGGCGGACTCTTCGCGACGCTCGTCGTGCTCGCAGGCGCGATCGTCGTCGAGACGGTCCCCGGCGCCGCCATCGTCTGGTAAGTTCGGCGCACCCATGACCCCCGCGAGAGACTACGACGTCACCGCCGCGTACGACCTCTATCTGGAGCGCTTCGCCGACCGCTTCGGGGACAAGCCCGTGGGCGCGTTCGTGAAGGTCGAGAAGTGCATGGTGACCAAGCTCGCGGAGGCGGAGTTCGGCACGCGCCTCACGGACTACCTGCGGTTGCACGAGGCGTGCAAGCAGATGCTCTCTTCGGGTTCGACGATCAGCGACGCCATCGTGATGGACTTCGCCGAGGCCGCCGCGTGGGTCTGCGTGAAGGCGCCGGACATCATGGCGATGTTCCGCGGTGAGCTCGGCGACCCCGACGAGACGGCGCCGCTGCTGCGTTCGACCTGGCCTGCCTCCAAGCCCTGAGCCTACCGCCCGCCCGCGCTCACCAAGCTCGCGGCAGCGCCGCGGTGTCGACGTGGGCGAGCGCGTAGCGGATCAGCGCGCTCCTGCTCATCTTGCGGTGCCCGCGCGTCTTGAGGTCGCGGACCTTCTCGTCGAGCGCCGCGAGGTCCTCGCGGTACATCGAGATGCAGATGACCTCGTAGGGCAGCTGCTCCTTCGGCACGGCCTTCGCGGGGCCTTTCGCGCGGCGGGCGCGGGGCGCAGCGACGACCGGCGCGACGGGCTCGCTGCGGAAGAACGTGTCGCGGAGGACCTCGCGGACCTCATCGCCGTCGAACAAGGCGTGCGCGGCTCCCGCGCCGCTCCTATCGCTGGTCGTCATCGCGTGTCTCCTCGGCGCTCGCTCAGACAGCGGCGCTCAGCTCCATGTTCATGCGGCTCGATGGCGCTGGCTCGGCGCTCGGTAGCTCCGCGCTCGACGTGCTGCCCGTGCCCGCGAGCACGCGCTCGACGAGCGTCAGATAGTCGGCCGCGCCGTGGCTGTCGGGCGCGTACTCGAAAATCGTCTGCTTGGCGCTCGGCGCCTCGCGCAGCTTCGTGTTGACGCGGATCGGGGGCAGGCAGCGGTCCCCGAAGTGCGCCTTCAGCGCGTCGACGGCCTCGCGCGAGATCTTGTTTCGCACGTCGTAGAACGTCGGCACGACCCCGAGGATCGCGACGTCGTGCTTGAGCATCTCGCGCACGTTCTTGATCGTGCGGAGCACCTGCTTGACGCCGACCAGCGAGAGATAGTCGCAAGACACCGGGATGATCACGCTGTCCGCGTAGACGAGCGCGTTCTGGTTCATCAGCGACAGCGCCGGCGCGCAGTCCAGCACCACGACGTCGTACGCATCGGCGCGCGACCCGAGGCGCTCGCGCATCACCCGGTCGCGGTTCGGTCGCCCTGCGAGGTAAAGCTCGGCCGCGGCGAGCGCCTCGTTGGAGGTCAACACATCGAGTCCGTTGCGCACGGGGATGGCGCACTCCTCGACCGACATCCCGTGCACGAGCACGTGATAGAGCGTCTTCTCGCCGCGGATGCCGAGCGAAATGCCGACGTTCCCCTGCCCGTCCGCGTCGACGAGCAGGACGCGCTTGCCCTTCTCCGCGAGCGCGGCGGCGATGTTGACCGCCGTCGTCGTCTTGCCGGTGCCGCCCTTGTGGTTGAACACCGCGATGCGCCGCGGGCCCTGATTCGTGGGCTGCGCGGCGCTCGGGCGGACAGCGCTGACGCCCCGCTCGCGGCAGGTCGGCGTGCAGAAGTAGACCGGCGCGCCGTCGTGCGTCGCGCACTGGTACGCGAACTCGAAGACGAAGCTGCGCTTGCACACCGAGCACGCGCAAGCGGCGTCGGCGCGAAGCCCGCGCTCCTGGCACATCTGTGAGCAGAAGTGCATGAAACGCCCGTTCTCCTCGCGCACCTGATAGCGGAACTTCGCCACGAATTCGCGGCTGCACACGCTGCACGTCGACGCCGGCGTCTCCATCTCAGGCTCCCTCGCGAGCGCGACACACGGCACTTCCACAAGTGCTTCGCGGCCGGCTTCGAGACGTGCTTACAGAAGAACTTCCTCAGTGGGCAAGAAAGCCGCAGGCTGGCCGCGCCCGGGCGCCGTGCGTACCCTCGTCCCATGCACTTCACTTCCCTCCGCTCCTCGATGGCCCGTCGCGGGCTCGGCTTGCTCGCCGTGCTCGCCACCACCCTCGCCTCCGGCGGCGCGGCGCGCGCGGACGTCGTCAGCCCACCGCCCGAGACCTGCCCCGCCTTCACGCGCGGCTCGACCTGCCACGGCGGGCCCTACTGCACGCCCGCGACCTGCGCGACCACCGACGAGTGCGGGGTCGGCTTCGCGTGCCGCGACGTCTCCCTCTGCGTCGGTCCGTTCGACTGCACGAGCGGCTACGGGATGTTCACCAGCGAGCGGTCGAGCGGCGAGTGCGCGCCGGGCGGCTGCGGGCTCGGCGCCTGTACGACGCGCCGCGTTTGCGCCCCGGACCCGACGCACGACGCCGGCGTGGCGGCCGATGGCGGCACCGCTCGACACGCGAAGTACGGCTGCGGCTGCAGCTTGCCCGGCGGCGGCGCGACGCTCGGCGGGCTCTCGCTCGTCATCGCCGCGCTGTGCGGGCTCGCGCTGCGAGGCGGTCGCGGACTACGCCGCGGTCCCCGCAAGCCGCGCTGAGCGCCGCTCGACAGGGGTGCACACGGCGCTGAGCGCCTGACTCCTGCGCCTCGAGCTAGAGGTCGAGGTCGTGCGCCTCGACCGCCTGCGCGCGGTCCATGATGAAGCGGAAGCGCGGCGCGGGGTCCTTGCCCATCAGCTCGTTGAGGATGCGATCCGTCTCGAGCTCGCCCTCGATCGTCACGCGGAGCGCGCGGCGGCGCTTCGGATCGAGCGTCGTCACCTTGAGGTCCACGGCGTCCATCTCGCCGAGACCCTTGAAGCGGCTGACGTCGGGCTTGAGGTTCTTCGGCAGCGCCTCGAGGAGCTTGTCCTTCTCGGCGTCGTCGAGCGCGAAGTACGTCTCCTTGCCCGCGTCGATGCGGAAGAGCGGCGGCATCGCGATGAAGATGTGCCCGTTGCGGATCAGCGCGGGCAGCACCCGGTAGAAGAACGTCAGGAGCAGCGTCGAGATGTGATAGCCGTCGCTGTCTGCGTCCATCAGCAGGAAGATGCGCCCGTAGCGCAGCTTGCTGATGTCGAAGTCCTTGCCGACGCCGCAGCCGAGCGCGGAGACGATGTCCTGCAATTCCTTGTTTCCCGCGATGGCGGCGATGTTCGCGCGCTCCGCGTTGAGCACCTTGCCGCGCAACGGCAGGATCGCCTGCGTCTTCCGGTCGCGCCCCTGCTTGGCGTTGCCACCCGCGGAGTCACCCTCGACGAGGAAAAGCTCGCTGTCGTTCGGGTCGGTGCTCGAGCAGTCGGCGAGCTTGCCCGGCAGGTTCAGGCGATGGCTCACCGCGCCCTTGCGCTTCACCTCGCTCATCGCGGCGCGGCTCGCCTCGCGCGCGCGCGCCGCGAGCACGATGCGCCCGAGGACGCTCTCCGCCGTCTTCTTGTTGTCGTGCAGCCACTGCTCGAGCGCGACGCGGACCGCGCCCTCGACGAGCGACGCGATCTCCGGGTTGTTGAGCCGGTCCTTCGTCTGCCCTTGGAATTGCGGCTCCGCGACGTAGACGCTGATCAGGGCGACGAGGCCCTCGCGGATGTCCTCCGCGGTGATCGTCACGCCCTTCGGCGTGAGGTCGTGCGTCGTCATGTAGCTGCGCACGGCCTTCGTCACGGCCTGCTTCAGCCCCGCGTCGTGCGTGCCGCCGTTCTGTGTCGGGATGCCGTTCGCGTAGCTGCGGATCGACTCGCTCGGCGCCTCGGTCCACGTGAGCGCGACCTCCAGGCGCAGCGGCTCGTTGCGCTCGAGCGTGAACGGCGCCGGCGGGATGGCGGGCTGCCCCGAGTCGCCGACGATCTTGCCGAGGAACTCGACGATGCCGCCGGGATGCTCGTACTCGAGCTTCTCCTTGGTCTGCTCGTCGCGGAAGGCGATGCGCAGCCCCCTGTGCAGATAGGACTTCGCCTCGAGGCGCTGCTTGACGACGTCGAGGTCGAACTCGGCTTTGTCGCCGAAGATCTTCGTGTCCGGGCGGAAGTGCAGCGTCGTGCCGTGCGCGCGCAGGCCGTCTGCGATCTTCTCGATCGGCGCGACGGCGATGCCGCGCTTGTACGTCTGCTTCCACTCGGCGCCGCCGCGCTTGATGGTCGCGACGAGCTTCTCCGAGAGCGCGTTGACGACGGACGCGCCGACGCCGTGAAGGCCGCCCGAGACCTGGTAGCTCTTGCCCTCGAACTTGCCGCCCGAGTGGAGCGTCGTGAGGATCAGCTCGAGCGCAGGCTTCTTGAACTTCGGGTGCATGTCGACGGGGATTCCGCGACCATCATCCGAGACCGTCGCCCCGCGCCGATCGGCGTCGAGCACGACCTCGATGCGCTTGGCGTGCCCGTTGATCGCCTCGTCGACGCTGTTGTCGAGGATCTCCCAGAGGAGATGGTGGTAGCCCGTCTTGTCGGTGCCGCCGATGTACATCGCCGGGCGCTTTCGCACCGGCTCGAGCCCCTCGAGGACCTCGATGTCTTTGGCTGAGTAGTCTTCACTCATGACGCGCGCGCCTCAGTTGCAGTCTGCTCAAGTCGATTCGGGAGCGAGGATGGTGCCGGGGAGCGTGATCTCGGGCAGCACGACGCGCTCGAGGACCCCGCGTTTGAAGAGCTCCGCGCCGTAGCCGGCGCGCGTGCCCGCGAACTTGCGGATGGTCAGCTCGAAGCGCGTGCCGCCCTCTTTCTCGACGACGAGCGACTCGTGGCTGCCCATCAGCACCTGCGCGCCGAGCACGCTGTCGCCGTCGTGCAGCTTCACGAGCATCACGCCCTTGCCCGGTCCGCCGAGCAGCGGGATCTCGCTCTGATCGACCGCGAGCGCGTGCCCCTTCACCGTCGCGACGGTGACGTACTGATCCTCGTCGATCGGCGCGACGAGCAGCACCTCGTCGCCGCCCTTCGGGTAGTCGCCGAGGCGCGTGAACTTGCGCCCCGCGCGGGTCGAGGGCTCCCGGTGCGCGCGCAGCGAGAAGCGCGAGGTCATGCCGCCCTTCGTCACGACGACGGCGTACGGCGCCTCGGGCTCCGTCGCGCCTTCGGTCTCCTCGGGCACTTCGCGGAAGCGCGGATCGAACGTCATCATCGAGATGATCCGCTCGCCATCGTCGAGCTTGAAGAGCTTGGACATCGGCTCGCCGTAGCCCGTCGTCGCGGGCAGATCGACGATGCGCGCGACGTAGCAGGTGCCCTTGTTCGAGAAGAACGCGACCGACGCCTTCGTCGAGCCGGCGACGACCTCGAGCACCGCATCTCCGTCGCGCGTACGCGTGGAGTTGACGTCCTTCACCTCGCGCTGCCGCTTGATCCAGCCCTGCTGCGTCAGCACGACGGTCGCGTCCTCGTCGATGATGAACGCCTCGGCGTCGTACGTCGGCTCCTCGACGGAGCCGCCGATGCGCGAGCGGCGACGGTCGGCGAAGTTCGTCTTCAGCTCGAGCAGCTCCGCGCGGATCAGCTTCCAGCGCGCGTCTGGGCTCTTGAGGAGCGCGCCGATGCGCTTCTGCTCCTTCTGACGCTCGCCGAGCTCCTCGCGGATCAGGTTGATCTCGAGCTGCGCGAGGCGATAGAGGCGGAGCTCGAGGATCGCGTCGACCTGCTCGGCGTCGAGGCCGAAACGCTTCATCAGCTTCTCGGCCGCGTCGCGCTTGCCCTCGGACTTCCGGATGATGCGGATCGTCTCGTCGAGCGCGTCGAACACGATCGCGAGCGCCTCGAGGACGTGGATGCGGCGCTCGACGGCGGTGAGCTCGAAGCGCAAGCGCTTGGTCACGACGTCGAAGCGGAAGTCGAGGAAGTGCCGGATCATCGCGCGCAGGTCGAGGCGCTGCGGCGCGGGGACCTCGATGTTCTCGGTCGGCACGAGGCAGGTCAGGTTGACCTGCACGTTGACGAGCAGCGGCGTGTGCTTGAAGAGATAGGCCATCACGAGGCTCGGCTCGGTGTCCTTCTTGATCTCGAGCACGACGCGCGTCTCGGCGGTGCTCTCGTCGCGGACGTCGAGCAGCACGGGCAGCTTCTTCGAGATGATCACCTCGGCGATCTTCTCGACGATGGTCTTGCGCTCGACGCTGTATGGGATCGACGTGATGACGAGCTGCAGCCCGCCCTTCTTGAGCTCCTCGGTCTTCCACTCGCCGCGCAGCTTCACGGAGCCTTGGCCCGTCTCGTAGACGTTCTGAAGCTCCGCGCGCGATGACAGGATCTGCCCGCCGGTGGGGAAATCTGGGCCCTTGATGAACTTGAGCAGCTTGACCGTCGGCAGGTCGGGCTCGTCGATCATCGCGACGCAGGCGTCGACGACCTCGCCCAGATTGTGGGGCGGGATGCTCGTCGCCATGCCGACGGCGATGCCGACCGAGCCGTTGACGAGCAGGTGCGGGAAGCGCGCCGGCAGCACGCCCGGCTCTTGCCGCGTGTTGTCGAAGTTCGGGCGCCAGAAGACCGTGTCTTGGTCGAGCTCGGCGAGGAGCTCCATCGCCATCGGGCGCAGCTTCGCCTCGGTGTAGCGGTAGGCGGCGGCGGAGTCCCCGTCGGCCGAGCCGAAGTTGCCGCGTCCGTCGACGAGCGGGGCGCGCAGCGTGAAGTCCTGCGCGAGGCGGACCATCGCCTCGTAGACCGACGCGTCCCCGTGCGGGTGGAACTTGCCGAGCACGTCGCCGACGACGAGCGCGCACTTGCGGAACTTCTGATCGGGGCGCAGCCCGAGCTCGCGCATCGCGTAGAGGATGCGGCGCTGCACCGGCTTCAGCCCGTCGCGCACGTCGGGGAGCGCGCGCGAGGTGATGACGCTGAGCGCGTAGTGCAGGTAGCGGCGCTGCGCCTCTTCGGCGAGCGGCTTGTCCTCGACCGACGCCGCGGGCGCCGAGCCGAAGAGGTTCATCTGGTCGTCTTTCTTCTTGGCCATGGAGTCCCGACGCTGCACCGCCGTTCAGGTGCAAGCGGAGGGCGATGTTGCAGCGCGCGTGCGACGCGTGCAAGCGCGGACGGCGGGGTAAATCCGGCGCGCTTCGGGAGACCGCACTTCACACGCCGCCCGCCATGGTAGCGTGATGGCGCAGATGTATCCGAGCGGGGCTCAAGCCCGATGAATCGCCGCGTTTGGCTCGACCTGGGCGGAGCCACGCTCGCCGTGGCCGCCGCGGCGGGCCTGCGCGCGCTGCTCTTCGCCGGTCTCGGGAGGGGCACCCCCTACGCGACGTTCTACCCAGCCGTCATGGCCGCGGCGGTCCTCGGCGGTCTGCCCGCCGGGCTGCTCGCGACGGCGCTGTCGGCGCTGGTCTGCGGCCAAGGGCCTCAAGCTGGGCCTCGACTTCGCGGTGGGCGTGCCGCGCTCGGTCATCGTCGACGCGAACAAGCTCCGGCAGGTGCTGATCAACCAGGGCGCCTCGAGAAGCCTTTCGAGAGCGCCGCGCTCCGGTCGATTGTCGCTGAGTTGCTGTTGGCCGCGCCGGACAGAGCCTAACGGGACCGAGCCGATCGCAGCGCTGCGGCTCCGTCCCCGCGCTCACCGACCTCACGGACCTCGGACGCGAGGCGAGCAGGGCATCGGACTCTCAACTACCGCGCGGGCGCTTCCGACGACTCAGCGGAACATCGCGACGAGTGCCTGACCGACACCGAGCCACCAGCCGACGCAGAGGCCGAGCCAGAGCGTGAGGCGGCCGCACGCTTCTGCGACGGGCATCTCCTTCTCCGCGTTGGCCCGGCTCGCGCCGAGAAACGGCGTCCGCCAAGCGGGCGGCAGGATGCCCTGCACGGTCTGCACGGAGAGGTGCCGCGTCACGGCGGGCGCGTCACGAAAGCCTGCTCCGTCGTCCGCGCGGCGCGTCGCCGCGAGCACCCCGACGAGCGCCTCGTCCCGCCCCGCGTCCGCCTCGTCGCCGAGCGCGCGCACGACCGCGGCGTCCATCTCCGCGGCGAGCAACTCCTTGCCGCCCGACTCGCTCGTACGCACGGCGAGTCGCCCGCCTTCGCGCGCGACGCGCACGCGGACGAAGCCCTCCTCGACCTCGCCCGACGTGAGCGCCGCGAGCGTCGTCTCCGTCGGCAGAGGAGTCCGCGCCGCGAGCGGCCAACGCAGCCGGGGGAGGAGCGCGAACATCGGCAGCCCGAAGAACGAGCGCCCGCCAATCGCGCCCATGCCGCCCGTGCTCAGGATGCCCGCCGCGAACTGACCGACGGCCACGAAGCCGACGGCGAACTGCGCCAACACGAACACGCCGCGCCCGAATTGCGCGACCACGAACACGCCCGTGCCGAACTGCGCGAGCACGAAGACGCCCGTCGCGGTCTGCCCGACGGCGAACACCCCCGGCACGTTCGGGTCGCTGGAGAAGAGTTGCACGGCCGCGACGATACTCCTCAGCTCACTCGCAAGGATCCGTCTCGAGCCCGGGCGCGACGACCGTCGCCGTGCCGGTCGCGAGGTGCGTCGCGAGGAAGCAGCCATATTGGTGCTTCACGGCGGGGATCTGCGTGTACAGCGCGTGTGCATCGTAGATTCCGTCGCCCTCGTATTGCACGACGACTCCCGTGTAGGGAGTGCCATCCTCGGACATCACGTTCTGCTGTACGGGATAGGCCGCTATCCCCTCGTGCCCGGCGAGCGCGAGCGCTTGTTGCATCGACGGCCAGATGATGTCGCCCGCCTCTTGATGGCCGTACGCGAGCGCCATGGCGTCGTACGTCGGCGTGGCGAAGAACGAATCACCGATCCCGACGGGCTCGTAGATCGAGCGCACGGGGTGTCCTGGCAGCGGGCGCCGCGCGAGGCGCGGCATATAGACCATTGGATCCACGGCCTCCCATGCGGTCTCGTAGATCTGGAGCGCTGGGTGCAAGAACGTCAGCGGCACGCGCGTGCGAATGAGGACGGGGCCGATGATGTTCGGAAGATTCGGGATGAGCGGCGTCTCGAGGATGAACTGACTCCAATAGCCGCCCGCCCCCGTCGGCAAAGAGGCGAGCACACGCGGTTCGACGGCAGAAAAGAGGTTGGTGTATTGCCCACCCATCGACTGCCCCTGCGCGTAGACGTGAGCGCCGTCGAAGCGGTAGTCGGTCGCGCCCGCAGGCAGCGATAGTCCGCTGCACGCAGCGACCGTCGCCGGTGAGATGCGCAGCGCGAGGAGCGCCTCGAGGAACAAGCGCTGCTCGATGATCCCCTGGCGGAAGAGGTCGCGACCGGGGCCGAGGTTGTTGAAGTTGAGATACTCGATGTCGCTCGCGCCGGGGACGCGCTCGGGATTGACGGGGAGCGCGCTGCCAGCGACGGCGAAGCCGTGCCGCGCGAGGACGTGCGCAGGGCCCTCGCCCTTCGTGTTGCAGCCGGTGTAGTCGAGCCATGACTCACCGAATACGCCGTCTGGGCAGCTCGTCGGATCCGTCGTGCGATACCAAGTCCCGCGGTCGACGCTCGCCGTGCTGAGCCCACCGGAGCCGTGGAAGTACATCGTCAGCGGGAAGCCCGCCGCGGGCATCGGGCCTTTGGGGATGCTGATCGTGAGCGGGACGGTCTCCATGCGCTGCTCGACGAGCGCGCCGTCGGCGTCCCGCACGAAGAGTCCGCCGGTGTCGAACGGCGGGGTGCCCTCCTGAAACTGCGGGTACGTGACAGAGCCTCGCAGTTCGCAGAAGCGTGGATGGTCGGCACCGTCGTCTGGGTCGACGGTGAGGTCCGTGATCGGCACGTCGTAGCGGGCGACGATCGAGTCCGAGAGCGCGGCCAGCTCCGCGACGACATCTCCCGTCGTGAGCACCGTCGCGCTCGCTACGCGGGTCGGATCGATTCCCAGCGTCGCCAGCGTCGCGAACAGCGGCGCGTACGCCGTGGCCATCGCCGGGCCGCGCGCGCCCGCGGGCGTCTCGCCGCGGGCGAGAGCCGCGATGGAGGCCGCAGGCGCGACGTGCGCGCCGCCGAGATCGAGCACGTCCGTCGTCACGACGAAAGCGTACGTGCGACCCGCGTCGAGGACGAAGCCCGGCCGCGCGGCTACGGCGAGCGTGCCCGGCGGCGAGTAGTCGTCAGGCGGGAGCGTCGCCGCGACCACGGGGAAGAGCGCCCCTCGGTCGGGCGAGTCAGGGTCGATGTCGATGAGCAGAATGGAGGAGGTCGGCGATGCCGGGATCACGTCGGCAGGCGAGTACGCGGCGAGGTCGCCATCGAAGCGGAAGTAGGCCGCCGGAACCACCGGAAAGCCCGGATGCTGAGCCGCGACCGGGACCATCCCCGACGCGAGCGTGCTGCGCGCGGAGATCGGAATCCCTCGCAAATCAGGCGTTCCCTGCGCGGTGAGGCGGAGATCCGACGGATAGGGGAAATCGTAAAAGGTCGCTGCCGTCGCGAGATCCACGTCGGTGTCGACGATGGCCGTCGTCGGCAGCGGGACAGGAGGCGTCACGTCGTCGTCGCCACAGCCGACGAGCGAGAGCAGCGAGACACAGCAAACGAGCGCGAAGGGAGCAGACGGCCGCGGCAGCATGGCGGCGACGTTACCACGCAGCTACGGCGGAGCGCTGTCCCGCTCGACGAGCAGCGCGAGGAGCTTGCGCGCGCGCGCGTTGCCGGGGTCGAGCACGAGCACCTGCTCGAGCGCCGCGCGCATCCCCTCGACGTTGCGCCGCTCGAAGAGCCGCCCGGCGAGCGCGAAGAGCACGTCCATCGCCGCCTCGTTTTGCCCGACCTCGAGGTGAAATTCGGCGATGCGCCGCATCAGCAGCAGGTCGCTCGGGAAGCGATGGCGGAGTTTCTCGAGCTCCTCGCGCACCTGCGCGTCGTGCCCCCAACGGAGCAGCGTGGCCATGTCGGCGAGCAGGCGCGCGAGCTCACGCGGCGGGATCTCGCCGTCCTCGCCGCGCTCAGGCCGCGGGGCCGCCTGGGGCGCGACGCTCGCGACCTCGGGCACGACCGCGCGCGCTTCGCGCCGCTGCGTCGTCAGACCGCGCGGCGACGCAGGGACGAACATCTCTTCGCCGAGCGCGGGGGTGCGCACCTCCGTGCTCAGCAGGTCGTGCCCGAGCGCACTGCGAACCTCGGTGTCGAGCACCTCGGACACCGCTACCGGCGACATCGTCTCGGGTCGCAGCGTGCGTCGCCTCGTGAGGAGCACCGCCTGCTCGACGCGCGTCTCCTCGGACGACGCGGGATCGAGCGCGCGCTTGCCGCGGACGATCAGCGGCACGCGCGCAGCGAGGTGCGTGCCCGTCGGCGCCTCGTCGACGTCGTACTCGGGCTCGGTCGCGCGAGGCTCGTGAGGATCGTCCGCGTACGGCTCGTGGAGCGTCGCCTCGGCGATGTGCTGGAGCGCGGCGCGGACCGTGCGCGGGTCGTGCCCGAGCGCGTTCGCGTTGCGCACGAACGACGCGAAGACCTCCTCGGCTTCGAGGAAGATCACGTCGTCTTCGTCGTCGTGCTTCGCCATCCGCGTCAGACCACCAGCGTCAGGATGCGCCCTGCCACGTAGATGACCTTCTTGAGCGCCTTGCCCTCGAGGTAGACGGCGACGTTCGCGTCGGCGCGCGCCGCGGCGAGCACGGTCGCCTCATCCGCGGCGGGGGCCACGATCACGCGCCCGCGGATCTTGCCGTTGACCTGCACGGGCAGCTCGATCGTGTCCTCACGAAGCGCGTCCGCGTCGAGCGCAGGCCAGCCCTTCGCGAGCAGGTTCCCCTGCCCGCCGAGCGCCTCCGAGAGCTCGTCGGCGATGTGCGGCGCGAACGGCGAGAGCAGCGAGATGAGCACGTCGATGGCCTCTCGCACGACCGCGCGGTCCACTTCGCCGTCAGCCTTGAAGGAGTAGAGCGCATTGACGAGCTCCATCATCGCGGCGATGCCGGTGTTCGGCTGCATGCGGTCGCCGAGGTCGCGCGTCACGCGGTCGATCGTGCGGTGAGTCATGCGCCGCAGGTCGCGCGCAGCGCCCTCGAGCGCGCCGCCCGCGAAGGGCTGCGTCGCGACGAGCACGTCGCGCCGATCGCGCACCAGCCGCCACACGCGCTGCAAGAAGCGACTCGCGCCCTCGAGGCCCGCCTCGCTCCAGTCGACCTGACCTTCGGGCGGCGCGGCGAAGAGCACGAAGAGGCGCACCGCGTCCGCCCCGAATTTGGCGACGACCTCGTCGGGATCGACGACGTTGCGCTTGGTCTTGGACATCTTGACGACGCCCGCCGAGTGCAGCTCGAGCCCGGTGTCCTTGGTGAAGCGCTTGCCGTCGCGCAGCTCCATATCCTCCGGATAACACCACGTCTTGTGCGCGGGATTCTGCGGATCGGTCGAGTAGAAGGCCTCTTGGCAGACCATGCCCTGACACACGAGCTTGCTGAAGGGCTCGCGCGCCGTGTCCTTCGGCAGATAGCCGAGATCCATCATCAGGTAGTGCCAGACACGCGCATAAATCAGGTGCATCACGGCGTGCTCTTCGCCGCCGATGTAGAGATCGACGGGCAGCCAGCCGCGCGCGCGCTCGGGGTCGACGGGGCGATTCTCTTCGCGCGGCGTCGTGTAGCGCTCGAAGTACCAGCTCGACTCGACGAAGGTGTCGAAGGTATCCGTCTCGCGCCGCGCCGGCTCGCCGCACGTCGGGCACGTCGTGTTCACGAAGGACGCGTGACGCGCGAGCGGGGAGCCGCCCTCCCCCGTGATGACGACGTCCTGCGGGAGCAGCACCGGCAGGTCCTTCTCGGGCACCGGCACGACGCCGTGCGTCGGGCAGTGAATGACCGGGATCGGGCTGCCCCAATAGCGCTGTCGCGACACGAGCCAGTCGCGCAGGCGATAGCTGATCGTGGCTTTACCGACGCTCTTGCCGACGAGCTCGGCGGTGATCGCGGACTTGGCCGCTTCGTTCGGCAAGCCATCGTGCGCGCCGCTGCCGACGAGCACGCCGCTGTCGGTGAACGCCGTCTTCATCGTCGTGACGTCGAGCGCCGCGACGCCCTCCGGCTGAATCACGACCTTGAGGTCGAGCCCGTATTTTCGGGCGAATTCGAAGTCGCGCTCGTCGTGCGCGGGCACCGCCATCACGGCGCCAGTGCCGTAGTCCATGAGGACGAAGTTCGCGATCCAGATAGGCACGCTCTGGCCCGTCAGCGGATGAATCGCGTAGCGCCCCGTGAAGATGCCCTGTTTGTCGACGTCCCCGTCATCCCGCTTGGTGCGGTGCTCGATCCGAATGCGCTCGATGAACGCGCGCACCTCCGCCTCGTTGGCGCCGCCCTTCGCGAGCTCGAGCGCGAGCGGGTGCTCGGCGGCGATGGAGACGAACGTCACGCCGTAGAGCGTGTCGGGGCGCGTCGTGAACACGGTGAACGACGCCTCGCCCGCGACGGGCTGATCGAAGGCGAAGCGAATCTCGGCGCCCTCGCTGCGGCCGATCCAGTTCTTTTGCTTGGTGATGACGCTGGAGGGCCAGTCGAGCTTGGCGTGCCCGTCGAGCAGCTCCTGCGCGTACGCGGTGGTCTTGATGAACCACTGCAGCAGCTCCTTCATCACGACGGGGTTGGCGCAGCGCCAGCACTGACCGTCCTCGACCTGCTCGTTCGCGAGGACCGTCTGGCAGTGCTCGCACCAGTTCGCGATGGCGCGCTTGCGATATGCGAGCCCGCGCTCGAGCATCTGCAGGAACATCGCCTGCTCGTGCTTGTAGTAGCTCGCGTCGCACGTCGCGATCTCCCGCGACCAATCGTACGAATAACCGAGCTGCTTCAGCTGCGCGCGCATCTGCTCGATGTTCGAGTACGTCCACTCCATCGGGTGCCGCTTGCGCTCTATGGCGGCGTTCTCGGCGGGCATGCCGAAGGCGTCCCAGCCCATCGGGTGCAGCACCGTCTTGCCG
>CAIUAC010000932.1 GCA_903896985.1 uncultured Sandaracinus sp. | reverse complement strand
GCGATCGATGCCTATCGCGGCATTCTCGCGGAGTACGGTGACGACGAGGGCAACGCCTATCGTGCGCTCGACCTTCTCTATGCGGCGCAGGGCCGATGGGCCGACCTCGCCGCCGCACTCGAGCGGCGCATCGACCTGAACCCGGCAGACGAGCAGGAGCTCGCCTCGCTGAAGTTCCGGCTCGCACGCGCGCTCGAGCAGCATCTCGAGGACAAGCCGCGAGCGGTGGAGCTCTATCGAGAGATCCTGTCGCTCATGCCCGAGCACGACGGGGCGCGCGAGGCGCTCGAGGCGCTGCTGGTCGACCCGGCGCTCGGGGCGAGTGCCGCGGAGATTCTCGAGCCGATCTACGAGATTCGGGGCGATGCGGAGAACCTGCTTCGCGCACTCGAGGTGCTGCACGCAGCCTCCGATGAGCCGGCTCGCAAGTTGGAGCTCCTCACGAAGATCGCGGAGGTCTGCCAGTCGCAAATTGGCGACGGAAACCGCGCGTTCGACGCCTATGGACGAGCGCTCACCGGCGCGCCCGCAAGCGCCGAGACCCTCGAACAACTCGAGCACCTCGCGGGCGTGCTGGAGCGGTTTCCGCAGCTCGTCGCGCTCGTGTCGGAGCTGGCGAGCACTGTCGGCGCGGCGGATCCGGACCTCGCCCGAGCGCTCTGGGTCAAGGCGGCGCAACTCAACGAGACCAACGTCGGAGACGTCGACGCAGCCGTCGCGGCGTACGGCAAAGTCCTAGACCAAGATCCGGGCGACCTCGAGGTCCTCGCGGCCCTCGACGCGCTCTATCGCCGCACGGAGCGGTGGCGCGACCTGCTCGGTGTGCTTCGGCGCAAGGTCGAACTCTCGGCGGAGCCGACCGCGCAAGAAGAGCTTCTCGAGCAGATGGCGCAGATTCACGATCAGCGGCTACAGGAGCCCGCGAACGCGATCTCGCTCTACCAGGAGATTCTCGGACTCGATCCGATGAGCCAGCGCGCGCTCGGCGCGCTCGATGGCCTGTTCGAGCGACAGCTGATGTGGAGTGACCTCGCCGACAACGTCGGTCGACAGCTCACGAACGCCGAGGACCCCGAGGTCAAGACCGCCCTGCAGCTTCGCCTCGCGGACCTGCGTGAGACGCGCATGGGTGCAGTCGATGCGGCGGTCGAGATCTACCAGCAGGTCCTTGCCGGTGATCCGACCAATCCGGCGGCCCTCGCGGCCCTCGAGCGCCTCGTGCAGCAGCCAGAGCACCAGGTCGTGATCGCCGAGATCCTCGAGCCGATCTACCGAGAACAGAACGAGTTCCCGAAGCTCATCGGGATTCACGAGATTCAGGTCAACCACGCGGCGTCGCCCGATCAGCGCGTCGAACTGCTCCACGCGATCGCGGAGCTCTTCGAGGTCGCGGTCGACGATCTTCCGAGCGCCTTCCAGTCGTTCGCGCGGGCGCTCGCAGAGGACCCGTCCAACGCCACCACGCAGGAGCAGCTCGAGCGTTTGGCGCGCGGGACCGGCGACTTCGAGGGGCTTGCCCACGTCTACGAGACTCAAGCGGAGCGCCTCCTCACGGCAGCCGAAGGTGAGGGGGCTTCGCTCGCGACCGCCCTGCTCGTCAAGGCGGCGGAGGTCCGAGAGGAGCAGCTCGGGGACGCCGCGACGGCGATTCGCCACTACCAGCGCGTGCTTGAATTCGACGCTGCGCATCTCGATGCGGCGACGGCGCTCGAGCGCCTGTTTGCGGCAGCCGAGCGGTACGAGGAGCTCGCCAAGATCTACCTGGTCAAGGCGAGGATGCTGGAATCGCCGGAGGAGCAGAAGGACTACCTCTTCCGCTGCGCGGCGATCTACGAGGAGCTCCTCGAGCGGCCGACGGACGCGGTCGCGGTCTATCAGCAGGTGCTCGAAGTCGACGGCGAAGACCTTCGCGCGATGGACAAGCTGATCGAGCTGTATTTGAAGCTCGGTCAGTGGGAGCCCTTGCTGCTCGTCTACTCGCGCAAGGCGAACGTCGTCTCGGATCCCGACGAGAAGAAGGCGCTGCTCGTCGAGGTCGGTGCGGTCTACGAGCGTGAGCTCGGGGACAGCGCCAAGGCCATCGACACCTACCAGCGAATCCTCGAGATCGACCCCGACGACGTCACTGCCATCGGGCGGCTCGACGCGCTGTATCAGGCGAGCGGCAACTGGCAGGAGCTGCTCTCAGTGCTGGAGCACGGCGCTGAGCTCGCGAGCGATCCGAGCGAGGTGATCTCGTGTCGTTACCGCATCGCGGAGCTCTGGCATCGGCACCTCGGCGACGCGACGCGCGCCGTCGAAGGCTACCGAGACATCCTCGAGATCGTGCCCGACCACGAGCCGACGCTGCTGGCGCTCGAGCAGATGGTCACCGAGGGGACCGAACCGCTCGCTGCGGCGGGTGTGCTCGAGCCCGTCTACCGCGCGGCGGGTGAGTGGGCGAAGCTCATCGCCGTCCACGAGGTGCAGATCGCGCACGAAGTCGACCCGATTCGGAAGGTCGAGCTGCTTCACGCGGTCGCAGAACTCTACGAGACTGCGCTCGACGACGCCGAGCACGCGTTCGGCGCGTATGCCCGCGCGGTGTCGATCGACAACGCGAACGAGACGACGCTCGGCTCTCTCGAGCGGCTCGCGGATCCGCTGGCAAAGTGGGTCGACGTCACGCGCCTGTACGACCTCGAGGTCGAGAAGCTGGGCGCTGCAAACGACGCGGAGCGCCTGATCGAGACCGCCCTGCGCCTCGCCCAGATCTTCGAGGTACAGACCGGCGACGTCGACGCCGCCATCGCGCGGTACACGATCGTGCTCGGTGCGGATGAACTCCACCGCAGCGCAGTCGAAGCGCTCGACCGACTCTACGAGGCGACCGAGCGCTGGAGTGACCTCGCGGGCATCTTGCGCCGCGAGGTGCAGACGGCGGATAGCCCTGACGACGTCCTCAGCTTCCAGTTCCGGCTGGGAGAGGTGCTCCAGACGCACCTGAGCGACATCGACGGCGCGATCGAGCAGTTCCGCGAGATCCTGAGCGCTGCCCCCGAGCACGCGCCCGCGCTCGGTGCCCTCGAAGGCCTCTTCGCGGACGGGGCGCGCCCACTCGTCATCGGTGAGATCCTCGAGCCGCTCTATCGGATGTCGGAGGCGCACGATCGCCTGATCGGCGTCCATACGGTGCAACTGTCGTACATCGCTGACGCCGCCGAGCGCCTCGCGATGATGCACAAGATCGCCGAGATCGCCGAGGAGCGCGCGAACGACCATCAGGCGGCGCTCGACTGGGAGCTCCGTGCGCTGCTCGAATCGCCGCGCGACGACCACGCGAACGCGCAGGTCGACCGCCTCGCGCAGATCCTCGACCAGTGGCCCCTCGTTGCACAGACGCTCGCGGATGTGCTCGAGAGTCCGACCTTCGCTTCCGACAAGGAGACGCGCGTCTTCGTCGGGCGCCGCCTCGCGGTGCTCTACGAGGCGCAGCTCGGGGACGTGGGCAAGGCCGAAGAGGCCTATCGCTTCGTCCTCGGGACCGACCCCGGCGATGGGGAGTCGCTCGAGGCGCTCGACCGCTTGTACGCGGAAAACGGCGCTCACGAGGCGCTCGCCGAGGTGCTGCGGAAGCGCGTCGCGCTCCTCGAGGCGACCGACAGCAAGCATCCGGATCTCGTCGAACTCGGCTACCGCCTCGGGCAAGTCTACGAGAACGAACTCAACCGTCCGCAGGAGGCGATCGCTGCCTATCGGCGTGTGCTCGACAAGGTAGACGCGCGGCACTCCGAGGCCATCACCGCGCTCGCGGGCGTCTACACGCGCTTGCTCGATTGGCCCGCGCTCTTCCAGACGTTCGAGCGCGAGCTCGAGGTCGTCGGCGGAGATAGCGCTCGCAGCGACGTCTTTGCGAAGATGGCGCGCCTCGCCTCTGACCACATCGGCAACAAGGAGCAGGCTGTCGGCCTCTGGCAGAAGGTGCTCGACCTTCGAGGCGAGGACCAAGAGGCGCTCAACTCGCTCGGCGACATCTACGCCGGGCAAGAGAAGTGGCGCGACCTCGTCGACATCCTCGAGCGTGAGGTCAACGTCGTCGACGACGATGAAACCCGCGTGGCGATCTACTCGGATCTCGGTCGTATCTGGTACGAGAAGCTCCAGAAGGACCGCAGCGCTCTCGAGGCTTGGGAGCGCGTCCTCGACCTCGATCCGTCCAGCACGACGGCGCTCTTCGCGGTCGCGACGATCCACCGCAACGCCAAGCAGAGCTCCGAACTCGTCGACGCGTTGCAGCGCATCATCGAGGTCGGTGCGGCGACGCTCGAAGACGCGGTGCTCGAGGCGGTCTATCGCGAGCTCGGCAAGATCTTCGAGACGACGCTCTCGCAGCCGACCGACGCAGTCGACGCCTACAGCAAGGCGCTCGAGCTGAACGCCGGCAACTTCGACACGCTCGACGCGCTCGAGCGCATTCAGTCCGAACAGGGCAACTGGGAGGAGGCCATCGCCATCAAGGAGCGCCGCTATGAGGTGCTTCAGGATTCCGATGCGAAGATCGCTGAGCTGCTCGCCATCGCGTCGGCCTGGGATTCCCAGGTCTCCGACAAGGATCGCGGAACGAGCGCATACCAGCGAGTCCTCGACCTCTCGCCGCTCCACGACCTCGCGTTCCAGCAACTCGAGGCGCTTCATCGTGCCGCCGCGCGTTGGGAAGACCTCAACTCGCTCTACTTCACGCGCGTCGAGGCGACCGAGGACGAGCGGGAGCGCGTCGTGCTCCTGCGCAAGATCGCCGAGGTCTACGAGAAGGAACTCGACGACCGCAACAACGCGTTCGAGACCCTGCAGATCGCGTGGTCCTCGGACTACACGGATCCCGTGACGAGCGCCGAACTCGAGCGTGTCGCCGGGCTCACGCAGCGGTGGGCGGAGCTCCTGCAGAGCGCGAACGAAGCGCTCCCGCAGGTCGACGATCCTCAGCTGAAGATCGCCATCTGCCTGCGCTGCGCCAAGTGGTACGGGACGGAGCTGAAGCACCCCGAGTACGCGATCCCGTACTACCAGCAGATCCTCGCGCTCGACCCGGCGAACCTGCCGGCGATGCGTCAGATGGCGGATCTGTATCGCCAAACGCAGCAGTGGCCGACGCTCGCGCAGGTGCTCACGCGCCTCGTCGAGATGACCAGCGACGCCACCGAGAAGATGGCGGTCTACGTGCAGATGGGCGAGCTCGCCGAGAACCAACTCGGCGTTCCCGACCAGGCGATGGACTACTACCAGAAGGCGCTCGAATTCGACAGCGCGCACCTCGGCGCGCTCGCGGCCCTCGAGCGGATCTTCAGCGCCCGGCAGCAGTGGGCTGAGCTGCTTCAGGTCCTGAACCGCAAGCTCGCCGCTCTGACGGACGCGGTCGAACAGACCGACGAACGGCTGAAGATCGCCGACGTTCTCGAGGATCGCCTCCAGAATCCGGACGAGGCGATCGTCATCTATCGACAGGTGGTCGAGCTCGACCCGCAGAACCTGACGGGTCTGAAGGGGCTCGAGCGCCTCTACACCCTGCGCGAGCGCTGGCAGGATCTCCTCGGCGTCCTCGAGGCGCAGTACGAGGTCGTACAGACCGAGAAGGAGCGCATCAACATCCTCACGCGCATCGCGGGGATGTGGGAGGAGCTCTTCGTCAAGCCCGAGAAGGCGGCGGAGCGCCTCGAGCAGGTCGTGGACATCGACCCGAGCCACGAGCCGTCGTTGCGCGGCTTGGCGCGGCTCTACCGGCAGCTGCAGCGCTGGGACGACCTCATCAACACGTACGAGCGCATCGTCTCTTCGACGTCAGCGCGTCGCGAGAAGGTCGACCTCTACGAGCAGATCGGTGGCGTCTACGCCAACGAGAAGAACGATCCCGACCGCGCGATCGACGCCTACCTGAACCTGATCGCGCTCGACGAGAATCACATCCCGGCGCTCGACGCGCTGGCCCGGCTCTACGACAAGCGCGGCGATCACGCTGGCTCCCTCGACATGATGGAGCAGCTCAGCAAGCGGCTCTCTGATCCGCAGCAGCTCGTCGACCTGCGCTTCCGCATGGGCAAGCTCTACGACGAGCGCCTAGGCGACCGCGCGAGCGCCGTCGACAAGTATCAGAGCGCGCTCGACGTCGAGCCGGGCCACCTGCCGTCCCTCGAGGCGATGCGCAAGATCCACGTCGACAACGGCGAGTGGCTCTCCGCAGCGAAGGTGCTCGAGCAAGAGACGCAGTACACGCAGAACGCGCGTCAGGTCTCCAAACTCCTCGTCGAACTAGGCGAGATCTACGCGCAGCGCCTCGACGAGCACGAGCGCGCCATCGAGTGCTTCGAGGCGGCTCAGAAGCAGGATCCCGACAACGAAGACGCGGCGATGCCGCTCGTCGACGACTACGTCAAGACCGGCGAATGGGCCAAGGCGGCGCCGCTGCTCGACATGCTCGTCAAGCGCGCCAACAAGCGTCCGACGGCAGAGGCGCACAACCTCTGGTTCGCGTTCGGCCGCACTGCGACCGAGCTCGGCGACGACGAGCGCGCGCTCAAGGCATTCACGAACGCGAACGCGCTCGACCCGCAGCACCTGCCGTCTTTGCAGGGGCTCGCTGCGGTGAGCTACCGCATGAAGGACTGGGACAAGGCGTTCAAGTTCTATCAAATGCTCCTCGTCCATCACAAGGACGCGCTCGAGAAGTCCGACGTCACGGACACCTTCTATCGTCTCGGGGTCATCAAGCGTGAGCAGGGCGAGCGTCGCAAGGCGCTCAACATGTTCGACAAGGCCCTCGAGGAGGACGGGCATCACCGTCCCACGCTCGAGGCGGTCGTCGGTCTCCACGCCGGTGGGAACGAGTGGGAACAGGTCATCCACTTCAAGAAGCTGATCCTCGAGGTCGCGAGCGAGGCGGAGCAGTTCACGCTGCTCGACGAGATCGGCGACCTCTGGAAGGACAAGCTCAAGAACGCCCAGAAGGCGATGCAGAGCTACGCCGACGCCTCGCTGCTGCAGCCGAAGAACCACGTCGTCCTGCACAAGCTCTTGGCGATCTACCAAGAGCAGAAGATGTGGGACCGCGCGGTGGAGATCATCCAGCGCGTCGCGGACCTCGACGAGCGCCCGCTCGCCAAGGCGAAGTACGCCTACACGGTCGGCGTCATCATCCGCGATGAGCTGAAGGACGCCGAGAAGGCGGTCGCCAAGTTCGACGAGGCGCTCGATCTAGACCCGACGCAGCTGAAGCCTTTCGAGGCGATCAACAAGATCTGGACGACGCAGAAGGACTGGCGCCAGCTCGAGCGCGCCTTCCGCAAGATGATCAAGCGCATCGTGGGCAAGGGGAACACCGACCTCGAGTGGAACCTCTGGCACAACCTCGGCGTCATCTATCGCGACCGCATGCAGAAGCTCGAGACGGCGGCTGAGGCGTTCAAGATGGCCTCGAGCCTCAAGCCCGATGAGCACGCAGGGCACCAGATCCTCGCGGAGCTCTACGCGCTCATCCCGGCGCGTATCCAGGACGCGATCGACGAGCATCAGTATCTGCTCAACCAGGACCCGTACCGAGTCGACTCGTATCGCGCGCTCTACAAGCTGTACTTCGATGCGCGCGCCTACGACAAGGCGTGGTGTCTCGCGAGCACGCTCGTCTTCCTCAAGAAGGCGGACGCGGAGCAGACGCAGTTCTACGAGCAGTACCGCAATCGCGGCATGATCCGGCCGACCTCGCGCCTCGACAACGAGCGCTTCATGAAGGACCTCTTCCATCCGGAAGAGGACATCTACATCGGCAAGATGTTCGAGGCCGTCCTGCCCGCCGTGCTCGCCATCAAGGTGCAGAACGACAAGCAGCTTGGGCTCGTGAAGAAGGAGCAGGTCGATCCCGCGACCAGCACCGTCACCTTCGCGAAGACCTTCGGCTTCGTCGGTCAGGTGCTGTCGCTGCCCGTGCCGCGCCTCTTCCTCAAGCCGGCGTCCGCGGGTGGCCTCCTCCATGCGCCGTCCGACCCGGTCGCGTCGGTGTGTGGTTCGACGCTGCTCAGCGGCTTCAACCCGCAGGACCTGACGTTCGTCGTGGCGCACCATCTCGCCTTCTACCGAGGCGAGCACTACCTCATGCGCCTGCTGCCATCGCAGCCGGAGCTGAAGCTCGCGCTCGTCGCGGGGCTGCGCCTCGTCGGCCTCGGAGCCGCCGATCCCGCGGTCGATCAGTGGGCCCAGATGCTCCAGCCGCGCTTGTCGCCGACGAACCTCGAGTCGCTCCGCAAGGTGGCGAAGCTCTTCGTCGACGCGGGCGGCCGCGGTGACGTCAAGAAGTGGATGCAGTCGGTGGAGCTCACGGCGTGCCGCGCGGGCTTCCTCATCTGCAACGACCTGGAGATCGCCGGCCGCATGATCCAGTCCATGCCGTCCGCGGGCCCCCAGGATCTTCCGCCGAAGGACAAGATCAAGGAGCTCGTGCTCTTCTCCGTGAGCGAGCAGTACTTCCGCTTGCGTGAGTCGCTCGGGATTCAGATCAACATCGGGTAGGGGAGGTCGCGCCCCTGCTCGCGGGGGGCTCCACTTGGACCACGGGCGTACTGCACCGGGCTTGAGGGCTCGGGAGGTGCGCCCGTGCGAGCCGCGGTGGGCGCAGCGATGGAGCCGTTGTTTCGGGGCGAGTCGGTGCGCTACGACTGGTCGCTCGACGTGCAGAGGCGGCACTCGCGCCCTGACCGTCGGCGTTTCAGCCGATCAGTCGGGGCGCGATGGTGTGACCGGGTGTGCGGCGACCTCTACCAGGTGAAGCCAGTCGCCACGATCCCAGCAGCGGTACAGATCGCGCGGACCGAGCAGTAGTCGAGGTGCGTGCGCCCGTCGCCGTAGCGGAGCGTGGCGCAGTGCGGTGAGCCGCAGCCGCCGGGTGGCGTCGTGTAGCAAGTCGAACCCGTGCAGTACGCGGTGCCGCTGCACGCGCCAGCGCCCGTCGGGTCGGACGCGCCGGACGCCATCTCGGCGGCGGAGATCGGCCAGGTCACCGGTCCGGGCGCGCACGTGACGCAGCCCTCGTCCGTGTTTCCATCGCAGTTGTCGTCCACGGAGTTGCCGCAGACCTCCGTGCTCGGCCCGACGTACCCGGCGCATGCGCCATAGCCGGTTCCGGATGCGTCGCACGTCTCGGTTCCGGAGCGACAGACGCCGTGGCCGATCTGGGCCGCGTCGTACGGATAACAGATTCGCGAGGTCGACGGCGTGCATACGCAGCCTTCGTCCACGCTGCCGTTGCAGTTGTCGTCGGCGGAGTTGCCGCAGACCTCAGCGGAAGGCGTCAGCTGTCCCGCGCAGACGCCAAAGGCGCCACTCGCGCAGAGTCGCGAGCCCGCGCGGCAGACGCCGACACCGGCAGTACCGGCCGGCCCGTCGTAGCAGGTCTCTGACGTCCCCTCAGCGCAACACGCGGCGCCATCATCGACCACGCCATTGCAGTCCTGGTCGAGGCCATCTCCACACACGTCTGCTGCTGGACCGACGGCTCCGACGCACTCGCTCCAACTGGAGAATTCTCCGGCGACCATGCACGTCTGTGTACCGACTCGGCAGCTGCCGTGCGTGGCCTCGGCCGGACTCCCAGGGAAGCAGAACTGCGTCGCGCCCGACGCGCAGGCGCAGCCCTCGTCGATGAGGCCGTTCCCGTCGTCGTCGAAGCCGTTGCCGCAGCGCTCCCCAGAGCCGGCGTCGAGCGCAGGGCTGGCATCGACCTCGATGGCGAGGCCGGAATCGGTAGGGGCGCCGTCGGCGTTCGCGTCAGCGCTGCCGTCGATCGGAGCGCCGCCGTCTACTCGGTTACCCGCGTCGACAGTGCCGGCATCGCTCGGCCTTGGATGGGCGGGTTGCGTCCCATCAGCGCAGCCAGCAGCGCAAAGGATGAGCAGAAAGTACTGGGCAAGGGTGCGACGCCGACGGCTGTTCATCAGCGCACGGTAGCGAGATGCTCGAGGGACACAAGCGTTTCGTTGGGCTGCGCCCGCCGGTCTGGAAAGCGCTACGCATGCGGAGAGCCAGAGCGCCGCCACGGAGGTTGCTCGACCTCGCCCCGCTCAAGGGTTCCGTGGTGTCACTCGAGGTCTCCAGGGGCGCGCACGGCGTGCGGCCCGTCATGAACGCGGTGCTGCGGGACGCCCGCGGGGGGCTCCTGCTTTGGGCGTGGGACGGCGAACTTCCGAGCGGCCGCGGCCCGTTGGCCATCACCGTCCAAGGGTCGCGTGAGCTCGGCGAGCGGACGCTGCTGGTGGTTGGGGGAGGGACGTCCGCACATGTGGCGAGCGGCGCGACCGCGGACCTCCCGCTCGGTCGGACCGTGCTCACGTTCGCGGGGCTGCGGGTCACTGACCGAAGCGCATCGTTCTTCGCCGTCCGGACCTGACTCGCTATCGGGGCGCGCGCGAGCATGCTCGTGCGTCGACGCGGAACGCACCTGCTTCACGGTGGCGCGGTGCGGGGACGTCGTGTGCGCTGGGAGCGCGACCACCGCTCACGCGGTGGCACTCGGCGTGCTATTTCGGCGCGCGTGAAGCGCATGCGCGAGTTCCTCCGGCGACGGGGACGATGGCTGGGTGCGGTCGCGGTCGCGCTCGCGGTGCTGGTGGCGGTGCGCGCCACGTCGTCCGGAGCGAACGCCGGTGACCATGCGCGCTCGCTCGCTGCAGCGCTGGCCCGCACCGGATTGCGGGTCGATCCAGCCACGGTGCTGTGGCTCGCCGACGACGTGTCGGCGCTCTCGTCGCGCCCTGCGCTCTTCCTCGCGCACGCACCCGGGGAGCTCGACGACCTCTACTTCGCGAGCGCGCGCTGCACCGCTGGCGGCGGGGTCCTCGACGTACGGGCGACGACGAACCTCACGCGCACTTCCAGCGCAGCCGAGGCGCCTCCCGTCGCGCTCGGCGACGCGGTGCTCTACGCGTCGCGGGTCGGAAACCGCTTCGATGCGGTCACCGTGCTCGATGTGCGCGGTGAGCCCCGGTCATTGACCCGCGGCTGGCCGCTGCGCGCCCGCGTTCAGAACGCGATCACGAACCTGCAGGAGACCGGACGAACGGCGGGCTTTGGTAAGCGGCGCTACGGTCTCGTCGCGCCTGCCTCACAGCTCGCGGTCGCCCGCGGTGACGGGCATTTCGTCGTCGTGGCGGATGGCGCGCGTATCGTCATCGACCCAGCGCGGCAGGTACCGATCGAGGGCGCGAGCCTCGTCGAGGTGCGACCCACCGAGAAGTCGGTCCCGGGCACGATCACGTGGGCCGTCGACACCGTGCGCAACGTGTCCTTCATCGGGGCAGGGCCCATCGAGTGGCTCGAGCACACGGTCTTCGGCCTGCAGGACCGTCTCGCGCGGCTGCGCTACGCGGTGGCTGGCGACGCAAGCTCCGAGGCGGCCGACGCGGCGAGCGAGCTTGGTGGCGCGCGCTCGGCAGCGCACCGCGGGGGCAGCGGGCACGGCGACACTGCGACGCGCGCGCTGCTCGCAGAGGCCGACGCAGAGGCCGGTTGGCCGCCGGCGCCAGCGGTGCCCGTGCTCGATGACCCGCTGCAGGGCGAGGGCGAGTGGCTCGCCGTGGATGACCCCGCGTTCGTGCAGACGTGGCCCAACGCGCCGCCCGCGTTCTACCAGACGTTCCTGCGCCCGGACGCGGAGCGCCGTTACGCGCGGATGTTCGTGACGATCTGGGACGCGCGGCAAGTCCAGCTGCACATCGCGATGGGGACGCGCGAGCCTGAGAGCGCCACCGGCGAGACCGGCACCGGGCTCGTCCCGCGGGACGAACGCACGCTGTCGCGGCTCGTCGGGGGATTCAACGGGGGCTTTCAGGCACTGCACGGCGAGTTCGGGATGATGGCCGACGGGCGCGTCTACCTGCCGCCGAAGCCGTGGGCTGCGACGGTCGCCGTCTTCGACGATGGGCACGTCGGGCTCGGGTCGTGGCCACCGCCGGTGTCGCAGAGGGACTACGACGAGAGCGTGGCCAACGCACAGATTCCCGCGGGGATGATCGCGATGCGCCAGAACCTCACGAGCGTGGTGGAGGACGGCGTCTACAACCCGTGGGGGCGCTGGTGGTGGGGCGCAGCGCCCGAGGTTGCGACCGAGCAGACCTTCACGCATCGCTCCGGCCTGTGCGTCACGCGCGAAGGCTTCATGGCGTTCTTCTGGGGCGGCAGCATGGGCCCGGAGGCCGTCGGCGCGTCGATGAACGCCGTGCGCTGCGTGCGCGGTATGCACCTCGACATGAACTCGAAGCACACCGGCTTCGAGTTCTACCGTCTCGCGCGCGCGCCGAGCTCCTTGCCCGGGCTCAGCACTCCGCTCGGCGACGACGCATGGGAGGGCCCGCTGCCGAACGCCGAGGATGCGACGGGCGCGTGGACCGTCCGCGCCCGCAAGGCCGTGCTGTCGATGGATCCGATGCGCTTCCCTCGCTACATCCGGCGTGACCCGCGCGACTTCTTCTTCCTCACGCTGCGCGCGATGGTGCCTGGCCCCGACCTCGCCGGTCCGGACCCTGCGCACCCTGTCCGCTTCTCCACGCAGGGCCTGCCCCACGCTGGGTGGCCCCACGCGTTCGCGCGCGCCGTGCTCGGCTCCGGCGATGCACGCGCGTGGGTCGTGCGCATCGACGCGGCGCGCGCTGTGCCGACCGCGACGACGCAAGGCGCCTCGAGCCGTCCGCTCGCCTACTTCGCGAACGCGCGGTCACTCGGGCGCGACGGTTCGGGCTTCGCGTTGTATGCGACGCGCGGCGGCGCGCCGGGCGCTGTCGGCACCAACTACCAAGTCGGGACGCCGCCGGCGGGCGCGCGAACGATCATCGCCGGTCGCGACGCGGGCACCGTCCCGGCCGCCCGTGCGGCGGTGGGCGTCGACGCCGAGGGGTTCGTCGTCTACGTCGAGCAAGAGGTCGGTGACGACGTTCCGCTCGCCCAGCGACTGCACGCTGCGGGCGTCGAGCGCGCGGTCGCGCTACCCGACGCAGTGCGACTCGCCTTCGTCGCCGGCGACCGAACGATCGCCGTGGACGGCGCGCGCGAGCGCGAGGTCGACGTCGCGAGCGCGCTGCCACTCAGCGCCGACGAGCGCCCCGCAGCGGACGTGCTCTTTCCCGAAACGGCGCCGCTCCCGTACACTCGCTGGGGCCGCCTGCAGGGCGCTCGCGTGCGGTATTTCCCCGACGCAACTCGCGCCCCGCGCTTCGTTCGTCCGCCCGGCACGCGCTGACCAGGGCCGCGCACCGACGGGCTTCCGTGGCCCCACCGGACGGCCGCCCAAGACCGTCCACTGATCGAGGGTCCGTCTCTTCGTGACCTCGTGCGCCGCCGACCGACCGTTCGATTCGCGACGCGGAACGCCGCTAGACTGTTGACCTCACTTGAAGAACTCGCGTATTTAACTTCGTCCGTTTACGCTGAAGCGCCCCGGACCCTGGTCTAGGCTGCTCGGCCAGAGGTCACCGTGCCCCGCTGTCTGTCGTCGAGAGGAACCCGGTGAAGAAGCCCATCCCGTTCGGGAAATACCTCCTGCTAGACCGCGTCAACGTGGGCGGCATGGCCGAGGTGTTCAAGGGCAAGGCCTTTGGCGTCGAGGGCTTCGAGAGGCTCGTCGCGGTCAAACGCATCCTGCCCAGCATCGCCGAGGACATCGAGTTCATCACGATGTTCATCGACGAGGCGAAGATCTCCGTGCAACTGACGCACGCGAACATCGCCCAGATCTTCGACCTCGGGAAGGTCGGCGACAGCTACTTCATCGCGCTCGAGTTCATCCACGGGAAGGATCTGCGCGCGATCTTCGATCGAGCCCGCAAGCGCGGCGAGCCGCTGCCCGTGCCGATGGCTTGCTACAACATCATGAAGGTGTGCGAGGGCCTCGCCTACGCCCACGACAAGAAGGACCCCGCGGGGCGCGACCTCAACATCGTGCATCGCGACGTGAGCCCGCAGAACGTCCTCATCTCGTACGACGGTGAGGTGAAGATCGTCGACTTCGGGATCGCGAAGGCGGCGGGCAAGGCCGGCAAGACGCAGGCGGGCATCCTCAAGGGGAAGTTCGGCTACATGTCGCCGGAGCAGGTCCGCGGGCTCCCGCTCGACCGCCGCTCCGACATCTTCGCGGTCGGCATCGTGCTCTACGAGTTGCTCACGGGCGAGCGCCTGTTCGTCGGCGAGAGCGACTTCTCCACGCTGGAGAAGGTCCGCAACGTCGAGATCATGCCGCCGAGTACGTACAACCGGCGCATCCCGGAAGAGCTCGAGCAGATCGTGCTCAAGGCGCTCAGCAAGGACGTCGACGACCGCTATCAGACCGCGATGGACCTGCACGACGATCTTCAGTCGTTCATGTACACGAGCGGCAACTTCTTCGCGCGCAAGGACCTCGCGGCGTACATGCGCAAGGCTTTCGCGGACGACATCGCGAAGGAGAGCGCCAAGGACGAGGAGTACGCGAAGATCACGAGCGTCGCCGGCAGCGGACTCGATGCGTTCGATGATCTTCCGCCCGCGACGTCGGGCCAGGCGATGAACGCGCCGACGAACCCGCCGCCGCGTCCTTCCCAGCGGAAAGCGACGCTGATGGGCATGGCCGTCGTGCCGCCTCCCCCGCCGGGGCCTCGACTCTCGAAGCCCGCTGCGCCGCCTCCACCTCCGCCTCGAGTGTCGGGGGTACCCCAGCCGCCTGCGCCTCCGCCGACGGTCGGCCCATCGCCAGTCGCGGCCGCGCCGGTGTCTGCTCCCGCGGTGCTCGACATGGACTGGGACGAGGAGGAACTCTCCACCCAGATCTACGACAAGCCGGACGACTTCAGGCCTGCGCCCCCAGGCCCGGCGCCGCTCCCGCCCGTCTCGCAGCCGACGCCGATCGCACCTCCGCTTGCCGGGCCCCCGCGTCCCGCCCCGGCTCCCACTCGGCCCATTCCAGCCCCGGGCCCGGTCGTCGGCGCCCCTTCGCCGTTCGACCTGCCCGCGCCTCCCGATTACCCCGCGGCCGGTCTGACGCCTGGGATTCCGCAGCGGCGTGAGCCTACCGCGGTCACCAGCCGGCCGAAGGAGAAGCCGAAGAGCAGCTTGCTGCCGCTCGTCGCTGTCGCGGCGGTCTTGCTGCTCGGCGTGTTGGCGGCTGGCGGTTGGTTCGTCTTCGGACGCAGCCAGCCGGGCACCATCCAGCTCACGACGACGCCCAACGACCCGGTGGTCTTGTTCGACACCCGTCCCGTGCAGGCTACGTCGAGCCCGTTCGTCATCGCGGACGTCCAGCCGGGTGAGATGCACCTGATCGAGGTCAGCAAGACCGGCTATCAGACGTGGTCTCAGCAGGTGCGCGTTCAGCCCAACCAGACGCTCACGCTCGGGCCCGTCGTGCTCGAGGCGCAGGGCGGCAGCGGCGCGCCGGTCGGCGTCGGGGCCGGTCCGGCCATCGCGGCGGTCGGGGGCACGCCCGTTCCGCAGGGCGGCAGTGGCTTCACGCTCGACTCGCAGCCAACCGGCGCGAAGGTCTTCGTCGACGGGCGCGAGTTGCCGCAGCGCTCGCCGGTTTCGGTGAGTGATCTTCAGCCCGGAGCGCACACGATTCGGGTCGAGGCTGGGGCGCAGTTCGACGCCTGGCAGACTCAAATTCAGGTCGGCGCGGGTCAGGTCATGCAACTGCCGGCGGCGGTGCTCAACCTGCGCGCGGTGTCCGTCGACTTCCGCTCTACGCCGGATGGCGCTCAGGTCGCGCTGCTGCGCGGGAGCGAGCGTCGCCTCGTGGGTACGACCCCCGTTCACGCGGACGTCGAACTCGCTGGCGGCGCTTGGACGGTCGAGGTCTCCAAGGACAACTTCGAGACCTTCACGCAGGCTCTCAGCCTCTCGCCGAGCCAGCCGAGCGCCACCGTCGAGGCTGCGCTCGTGGCTCGACCGCACGTGGCGGCGGTCGGCGGAACGCACCCGGGCGGCGGTCGTCCCGGTGGTACCGCGAGGCCGCCCGCAGGCGGCGGCGGTACGAACGTTGGCGGTGGAGGCACTACTGCCGTCGCGGCGACGGGTGGCACCGGTACGCTTCGCATCAATACGCGGCCTTGGTCGCAGGTCTACGTCGATGGGGCGCTCATCGGCAACACGCCGCAGATGAACATCCCGCTTCGGGCGGGCTCCCACCGCGTGACGCTCGTGAACACCGAGTTCAACATTCGGCAGACGATCACCGTCGACATCACGGCGGGCGGCACGGAGACCAAGGTCCTGACGCTGAACCCGGGCTGACCGGGAGTCACTCCACGCGTTGCGCGACGATCAGGACGCCCGTCGGCACCAGATCGTCGCCGCGGACAGTGGCGCGTCGCTCGAAGTGTGACCGCACACCGTCGCCATCGAGGTCTCCCTCGGCGGTCAACACGAGGACGTGCGCGCGCCCTCCCGCGGTGACGCCACAGCCCGCTGCGATGGGCGTCAGCGTGTAGCTGAAACGCGTCGGGTCCGCTGGCGCAAAGCCGAGGCCTTGCCAGGTCGACGTGCCTGGCGTAGTCGCGGCTCGGAAGTCCACCGCGACGGGGTCGACAGTCGGCGCCGCTGGCGCGGGTCCTGCCGCCTCCGGAAGGCAGCGCTGACGCACGTGCCCGTCAGCACCAGCGTGCCGTGCCGCATAATACGCGGCGGAGAGCCTCTGCAGCGTGGCGAGCTGCTCTGCCGCTTCGGCGGTCTTGCTCGCGTGCAGATGCCGCGTGAAGGTTGGTACGAACACCGCGAGCAACACGCCCCCTACGCAGACGACGGCGCTGGCCTCGACGAGAGTCATTCCGGCGCGGCGCTTCACGCGGGCGAGCATGGTGCGAGGCTCCGCAGCCGTCAAAGGCGGTAGTGGTCCGGGCGAGACGCGCCGCTCATGGAGGCGCGCCCTGCGTAGATGTCGGCGGCGCCTCGTCCGGTGCGTCGAGGAACCAGTTTCGAAGCCAGCGCGCGCGCTCCCCGGCCTGCGGCCACGGCTCGGTGAGCAGGTACAGCGTGGGCGCGAGGTACGCGGCGTCGCGCCAGCGTCGTGCGTCTACATCCCGCTGCGCCGCTTCGAAGGCCTCGGCGTACGCCGCGCTGCGAAGGCGGCCCAACTGCAGGCCGATCTGGGCGCGCACGTCCTCGTCCCGCACCGTCGCGTACATCTCTTCGAGGTGCCGGATCGCCTGCTCCGTTCGACCGAGGCGCTCGAGCTGCGTCGCGTTCGTCAAGACCAGCCAGGCAGGACCCGCGCCGAGCCTCGCCGCGGCCTCGAGGTAGGGAACCCCGCGCCGCTTGGCGTCGCGCTT
Source organism: uncultured Sandaracinus sp. (assembly GCA_903896985.1). GTDB lineage: Bacteria > Myxococcota_A > Polyangia > Polyangiales > JADJQN01 > CAIUAC01. The sequence goes on along the minus strand of CAIUAC010000932.1, from coordinate 2,331 downwards.
GGCAGCAGGGTCGTCGAGCAGCGGGGGGAGCTCGTAGGAGAGCGTCGCGCCGAGTTCCCAGAGCAGCTCTCCGTTGTCCGGGAAACGGCGCAGACCGCGCTCGAGGAACGCCACCGCGCGCAGGCCGTCGCGCGCCGTGATCGTCCCCGGGTGGTACAGGGCGCTCGTGCCCGCCCACCGGTAGACGGCCACGAAGTACGGGTCGAGAGTCGCGATGGCATCGCCGTAGTCGAACACGTGCGCGACCTCGCCCCGGTTCGTCAGCTCATCACCGAAGTACACGAGCGCGCGCATCCAGATGAGGTCGGCGAGGGCCTCCTCGTGCCCGAGCGAGAACACGCGGAGCCAGGCTGGCGGCGGTAGGTAGTAGATGTCCTCGTAGCGCTCGCCCGCGAGATAGCTCTTCATCGCCGCGGGCCGCACGAGCGCAGCGCCGACTCCTGCCAGGAGCAGCACAGCGACCGTGCGGAGCAGCGAGCGGACGTCACGCGACACGATGGGCGCGCGCATCATAGAACAGGAAGCGCTCGGCGCGAGCGGCCCGTTTCATCGTTCGAGTGGCTGACGGAGCTAGCGCGTCGCGGCGAACGCAAGCCGTCGCCCGGTCGCGCGCGCGGAGCCACCGCAACTGGGGCTCACTCGCCTTCGTTCACGATGTAGTAGCCGCGCGAGTGGTAAAGCTCGTTGCTCGAGCCGCTGCCGACAGGAAGCTCGAAGGTCGAGAGCGTTCCATCGCCGTCGAGGTCGCCGTTGGCGAAGAGCGTGTAGATGTTCGTCCGGCTTGGGGCGTTGCCGCAGACTCCGGCGGGGCTTTGGATGCCGTAGCCGAAATAGAGGTAGTCGGCGGAGGCGAAGCCGAGGGCGTTGAACTCTGGGTCAGCGCTCGTCGCAAAGTCGTACTGTTGCTTCGCGGCAGCGGGAGTCGTCGGCTTGCGCGCGGCGGAAGCGACGGTGCAACTCCCCTGGACGGGCGCGCTGCGGCCCTGGCTGGAGCGCTCGACGTTGTAGTAGCTCACCGCTCTCTTGAAGAGCGCGTTCAGGTTACCCGTCGCCTCCGAGCCCTTGGTGATTCGCATGTAGCCGATGAACGACGGAATCGCGATGGCGGCGAGCACGCCGATGATCGCGACGACGATCATGAGCTCAATCAGGGTGAAGCCTGACCGCCTTGGGGAGTGCCGCTCCGTCGCCATGTCTCTTCGCGTCCTTCCGCCGACGTCGCCACAAATGGCAACAGCGGAGACAACGATGCCCCCGACGCCGGGGCGCGTCGAGGGCTTCAGGTGTGCTGGACGACAATTGGGGGCCACCGCGTCGACGCCGTCGAGGCGCCCGAGGCCGGGCGCTACTCGATCTGGTTCACGATGAAGAAGCCGCGCGAGTGGTAAAGCTCGTTGCCGGCGCTGCTGCCCGTGGCGAGCTCGAACGTCGAGAAGGTCGAGTCGCCGTCGAGGTCGCCGTTGGCGAAGAAGGTGTAGAGCGACGCGCCGGCGGTCTTGCCGCAGCCCGCCGTGGCGCCCGAGATGCCGTAGCCGAAGTAGATGAAGTCCGCGATCGCGAAGCCGAGCGCGTTGAAGTTGGCTTCCGTCGTGAAATCGTACTGCTGCTTCGTCGAGCCAGGCGTGCCCGGGAGGCGCGCGACGTTCGAGACGACGCAGTTGCCCTGGATTGCCGCGGTGATGCCCTGCGCAGCGCGCTCGACGTTGTAGTAGCTGACCGCGCGCTTGAAGATGGCGTTCAGGTTGCCCGTCGCCTCGGACGTCTTGGCGCTCTTGACGTAGCCGATGAACGCCGGGATGGCGATCGCAGCGAGGATGCCGATGATCGCGACGACGATCATGAGCTCGATGAGGGTGAAACCGGACTTCTTCTGGAGCAGTTTGGTGATCATGGGGGGAGCGTCTCCTGGCGCGCGCGTTGAGCCTCGCGAGGTTGCGATTCGAAGTGAGAGTGCCCAAAGATAGAGCACACACCGTGCCACTTCAAGCGGAAGTCTGCCGCATAAACGGAAAGCCTGACTCGGTCTGGTCCAGTCGTGAGCGCCGCCCGCGAGGCACCCCAAAACGACAAAACCCCCGACGCGGAGAGCGTCGAGGGCTTGTCTTGAACCGAGCTTCTTCGAGCCGGAGCGCGCGAGGCGCGCCGGTTGGGGCTTACTCGATCTCGTTCACGATGAAGAAGCCGCGCGAGTGGTAAAGCTCGTTGCCGACGCTGCTGCCCGTGGCGAGCTCGAACGTCGAGAAGGTCGAGTCGCCGTCGAGGTCGCCGTTGGCGAAGAAGGTGTAGAGCGACGCGCCGGCCGTCTTGCCGCAGCCCTCCGTGGCGCCCGAG
>CAIUAC010000931.1 GCA_903896985.1 uncultured Sandaracinus sp. | reverse complement strand
TCGCGGGCGCCTCGGCGGGCGCGCCCGTCGACGCGAAGAGCTGCACGCGCGCGGGCAGCGGGGTCGAGGTCGCGGCGTCGCGCACGTCGACGCGGAGCGTCGCGAGAGACGCGAGCGGGACGGTGAGCGTGCCGTCGGCGCCGATCGCGAACGGCCCCTCGAGCGGCGCGCCCTCGCGCCAGACCCACGCGTGCGTCGCGGCGGCGGGCACGTCGAGGTCGAACACGCCCGTCGCGTCGACGAGCGTGCGCGTGAAGTGCGTCGCGCCCGTCGCGTCGGTCAGGTGCACGCGCGCGCCGGCGATGGCGAGCGGGTCGTCGCTCGTCAGGACGCCATGCACGTGCCGCGTCGGGTCAGCGAGCGTCCGCGCGAGCACGCGCTGCACGCCGTTGAGCCCATCTCCCTCGCCGACGACGAAGCTGCCGAGCACGAAGGTCTGCTCCGAGCACGCGGGCACGGGCGTGGTCGGCACCGTGAAGAAGTCGAAGCCGCCGGTCGAGATCAGCGGCTTGATCACGCCGGGAGTGCCGTCGGCGTTGGGGCGCGCGAGCCACGCGTAGCTCGTCGCGGTCGGGTCCTCGAAGGCGACGAAGCGCGGCATTCCGTCGACCGGCACGAAGCCCGTCGTCTCCGTCCACGTCGGCATACGGAACGACTGAAAGAACGCCACCGTGCCCGAGTTCGTGTTCGCCAAGCTCGGGCCGGTGCGCACCGAGACGCGCACCTCGACGGCGTCGGCGCCGGGCGCGAGGACGTAGTCGAGCGCCGCGGGCAGCCCCGTGAGGCGCCCCGGCAGCAGCGTCGCGAGGAACGGACCGAGCGCCTCGAGGCCGACGAGCGGCCCGACGGCGCGCACGATCGCGGGCCCGCCGTCGCTGCCGTCGGCGAGCACGCTGACAGACTCGGTCGCGACGACGAAGCGCCCGAGCCCGACGATCGCGACGTTGAAGCTCGCGGGCGCGACGAGGTGCCCGCCCTCGACGCGCGCGAGGCCGCGCACGCGCCCGGCGTACGGGTCGTAGACCTCGTAGCGGCCGACCTGCGAGACGACGAGCGCGAGGTGATCGTTGGCGAGGACGTAGTCGCCCGGGGCCCAGGTCGCGAGCTCAGCGGGGTCGGGCGGCAGATCGGCGGCGACCACGCGCCCGGCCCGCGCCTCGCCCGCGGGCGCGAGGAGCGGGCTCGCGTGCCCGTCCGCCGAGCCCATCGGGAAGGCTTCGGGCGTCGCGCACGCGGGCCCGGCGTCGCTGCCGCCGTCGGCGATCACGATGGGGTCGGACCCGCAGCCCACGCACGCGAACAGACACGCCAGACCCACCGCCGACACCGCTCGTTGCATCACTGACACCTCAGCGATGCACGCTACACCGGATCGCTCACTTCCAGAACGGTCGGCGCGCGAGCGGCAGGCCGAGCGCCAAGCGCAGCTGAGCGATCAGCCGCTCGCGCACGTCGGCGCGCTGCTTCGCGGTCCACGTCGCGGGCAGCGTACCCGTGAGGTCCGCGAGGAGCGCCGTCAGCCCCGCGAGGTCGCGCCCAGGCAGCGCGCTCGGCTCGACGCGCAGCAGCTGCTCGACGAGCGCCGCCGCCTGCGCGTGGAGCGCGTCGAGCGCCGCCGCGTCCTTCGTCGCCTCGAGCGCGGTGAGCAGCGCGCGCGCGCGTCGCTCGACGTCGGCGGCGTCGACGACGTCGCTGACCGCCGCAAACGGGCTCGCCCCACGAAGCCCCGCGTCCTCCTTGGCCCCCTTCGCCTTCTCCGCGGAGGGCCTCTTCGGGCTCGGCGCAGCCTCGGGGGGCGCCGACGTCGACGCGTCGTACTCG
>CAIUAC010000930.1 GCA_903896985.1 uncultured Sandaracinus sp. | reverse complement strand
GTCCTGCTCGTCGCGGCGCCGCTCGGGGGCGCGCTGTTCGCGCGCGCTTCGGCGCCGTCTCGGGCGCGCGCTGGCGCATTGCCGCGCACTGCCTCGCCGCACCTCGCCACTGCCTCGCCGCACCTCGCTGCTGCCTCGCCGCGCCTCGCCGCGGCCGCCCCGCTGCTGGCCGCCGCGCCCGCCGCGCCGCAGACGCTGACGCTCCAAGCGGGCGGCGACTATCTGCTCCACACGCGCGTGCAGGACAGCGCGTCGTTCCACGGCGGCTACGCGTATCTCACGCAGAAGCTCGCGCCGCTGCTCGCGCGGGGCGACGTGAACCTCTTCAACCTCGAGACGCCGCTCGCGACGCAGCGCAACGACATGAGCGCCTCGCCGCCCGTGCTCAACGGGCCCGCCGAGGCCGCCGCGGCCCTCCGCGCGTGCGGCTTCCAAGCGGCGATGCTCGCCAACAACCACGCCTACGATCAGACGGCGCGCGGGGTCAGCGAGACGCGCGCGGCGCTCGAGGCGGCGTCCATCCTCGCGGTCGGCGGCGGTCGCAGCGCGGAGGAGGCGCACGCCGCGCAGACCATCGTCACGGCGAGCGGGGTGCGCGTCGCGCTGCTCGCGTTCACCGAGACGATCAACGCGACGACGCTCGTCGGGCGCCTCGGCCCCGACGACCCGCAGGTCGCGCTCTGGCGCGGCGAAGCGGACCTCGCGCTCGTGCGAGAGGCGGCCGCGACGCACGACGCGGTCGTCGTCGCCATGCACTGGGGCACGGAGCTCTCCGCGACGCCGACGCGCTTTCAGCAGGAGATCGGGCGCGCGCTCTGCGCCGCAGGGGCGAACGTCGTCGCGGGCTCGCACCCGCACGTGCTGCAGCCCGTCGTGCGCAATGGCGACTGCGTCGTCGCGTACTCGCTCGGCAACCTCGTCTCGAACCAGGGGTTGAAGTACAAGCGCGGCGGGCTCGAGCCCGTCGAAGCGGGCAGCTCCGAGGCGCGCGGCGACACTCGGGATGGGGCGCTCCTGCGCGTCGTGCTCACGCGCGGCGACGACCAGCGGATGCACGTGACGAGCGTCGGCGCGGTGCCGCTGTTCACGAACAACAACTGGCTCGAGCGGTTCGGCGATCCGGCGTTCCAGAACGACATCTTCGTCGCGCCGCTCGCCGCGCTGCTGAGCGACGACACCCGCACGCGCAATCACGCGCTCTTCGCGGAGCGCATGGAGAGCGTGTCGCTCGCGCTCGGCGCCGGCGCGCCGCTCGTCGATCAGTAGGCGTCGCGCGCGCTGCGACTCGAGCGACTCGTCCCTCCCGATGCCGCCCCGCAAGCCACCCGAGCCCCGTCAGCCGAGCGCTCGTCGGTCGAAGGCGCCCGTCATCGGCGACGTCGTGGAGGTGCCGCTCGACGGGGAGCGCGGGTACGCGCGCGTGCTGCGGGACCCGCTGATGGCCTTCTACGCGCTCCGCTCGGCGGCGCCTCTCGCGTGCGCGGAGGTCGTGCAGGCGCCCGTCGCGTTCACGGTCTGGGTGATGGGCTCCGCGTTGAAGTCGGGGCGATGGCGCGTCGTCGGGAACGTGCCGCTGACGCCCGAGGAGGACGTCGCGCCCTGGTTCTTCAAGCAGGACGCGATCTCGGGGAAGCTGAGCCTCTATCGCGCCGGGACCGCGCGGCCGGCGACGCGCGAGGAGTGCGACGGCCTGGAGCGCGCGGCGGTGTGGAGCGCTGAGCACGTCGAGAGTCGCCTCTGCGATCAGCTCGCGCGGCGCCCGAACGCGTGGGTCGAGAGCCTGCGCCTCAAGGGCTGAACTCGGCCGACTCGGCCGCGAGCGCGCATCCCCTCGCGCCGTTGACGCCGACCGCGTGAGGGCCAAGCTAACGCCGTCATGGTGGCGTCACTGACCCGGCTGCGGGACCTGTTCGCCGAGCGCCCCGCGCTCGAGGCGACGCCCGTGTCGGAGCGGCACGCGGCCGTCGCGGCGATCCTGCGCGAGCGCGATCCGCTGCTCGGCGTCGAGGTGCTGCTGATCCGGCGCGCGGAGCGCGAGGGCGATCCGTGGTCGGGGCATATGGCGTTCCCCGGCGGGCGGCACGAGCCTCGGGACGCGGACCTGCTCGCGACCGCGCTCCGCGAGACGCGCGAGGAGATCGGGCTCGACCTCGCCCGGGACGCGCGGCTGCTCGGGCGCCTCGACGACCTCGACGCGACGGCGCGCGGGCGGCGCACGGGGATGGCCATCACGCCGTTCGTGTTCGAGCTGAGCGGGGAGCCGCCGCTGACGCTCGAGGCGAAGGAGGTCGCCGACGCGCTCTGGACGCCGCTGCTCCCGCTCTATCGCGGGGACTCGCACACGACGTATCCGTACAAGCTCGGGGAATTGCAGCTCGCGCTGCCGGGCTATCGCGTCGGCGAGAGCGTCGTCTGGGGGCTGACGTATCAGATGCTCGAGGCGCTGTTTCGGCTGGTGCGCGCGCCGCACTGAGCGCGCCGCGCGCGGGCGGTTCGTCCGCCTCCGAGCGCGGCGCGGCGCGTCAGTGTCCGCGGGAGCCGTGGACTTCCATGCCGCAGGTCGGGTCGTCCTCGTTGCAGTCGAGATCGAGTCCATCGCCGGGCACGGCAGCGGTGTTCGCGCGGTCGCGGCGGACCCGGACTCCGGCGCGCGGTGGGCGCGCGCGCGGCGCGGCGTCGACGGGCACGACGTCAGCGACGACCGCGGGCGCCGTCGGCGCCTCGGGCGCTGCGACGGACGGCG
>CAIUAC010000929.1 GCA_903896985.1 uncultured Sandaracinus sp. | reverse complement strand
GCCCCCTCTCCCCGTGGGACAGGGCTGGGGTGAGGGCGTCCGCCGCGAGCGGCTCGCTGGCCTCACGCGCGAGCTGCGCGCGCACCTCGTCGGCGAAGCGGCAGCGCCCCTCGTGGCAGATGCGGTCGAGCCGACACTCGGTGTCGGACATACACGGCACGGCGGGATGCGGCTGCGCGCCACCGCAAGCGGTGAGCAGGAACAGCGCAGTCAGCGCGAGTGTGGAGGCGCCACCGGGGGCGCGCGGGATCCTCATCAGCGTCGGGAGAGTAGCAGGAGTCGCGGCGGTCTGCTCGACTGCCGCTCGAGGTGCCCGGCGTCAGCTCCCCGCGCGCGAGATCAGGTACACGACCCCGCCCTTCTCGACGGCGACGCGCCGCGCGTCGCTCGAGACGGCGACGTCGCCCGCCGCGCCCTCCGCCGCCGCCCAGCCTTCCGGCCGCAGCAGCACCAGCTGCGCGCGCGGTGAGAGCACGCGCAGCACGACGCCGAACGGCGTCGAGTACGCATAGGCGCTCCCGTCGGCGGTCGCCGCGCCCGCCGTGAACGGGGCCGGCGCGGGCGTGCCCTCAGCGAGCACGCTCGCCTCGCCGATCGCCGCGCCGCTCGCGTCGAGCGGCACCACGCGCACCTCGGCGCCGTGCGCGACGACCGCGCCCTGTGGCGCCCAGCCGAGCACGAGATAGCCGCCCGCGTCGAGGCGGGACGCCTCGGGCAGCGTGCCCTCCCCGTCGACGCAGCGCGCGCCTTGCGGAGTCGGCGCCGGGGCCAGCAGCGGCTCCGAGAGATAGCGCCCGACGACGACGCCCTCGACGACGTTCGCCGTGTGCACGATGCCGAGCGAGAAGCCGCGGCAGGTGCGGTGCACGTCCACGATCGCGAGCTGTTCGCTCGGGTCGCGCACCAAGATGTTCCCGGCCTCGGGCGGGGCCGCGCCCACGACCTCGTCGGCCACGCTCCACGAGCTCGCCGCAGGCCCGCCGCGCAGGAGCAGCGCCTCGCCCGCTGGAGAGAACGCGAGCGCCGAGAGCCGCGCGTCCGGCCCGCCGCGATAGACGTGCGTCGGACCCGGGCGCCAGGTCGCGCCGGGCTCCGCCGGCATCGCCTCGAGCGCGTGCCGGGCGGCGTCGCGGTCGGCGCGCGACACCGTCGTGCCCGGTCGCTCGAGCGTCGCCCAGGCATCGAGCGCCGCGAGGAGCTCGCCCTTCTTCGCGAGGGCCTGCGCGGCGATCGCCGCCGCTGCTCCCGCGGCCGCCGACGTCCGACACGGCACGCCATCGCTGCCGCCGAACGCGAGGCGCGCGAGCCCCGGCTCGCGGCAGACCGCGCTGTGCAGCGCGAGCACCTCCCGCGCGAGCGCGAGCGCGTTGTCCGGGTTGCGTCGGAGCGCGCGCTTGGCCCGCGTCACGCGCTCGGCCAGCTGAGCCTCCGGCTCGTGCGTATCGCGCGCGAGCCCGCTCGGCCGCTCCAGCCACGGCAACGAGACGCGCGTCGCCGCCGTCGCGCCCGGCGGCGTCACGTCCACGTCGAAGATCACGTCGTCGCTGCCGTCCGCGTCGCGGTCCTCGATGCGCACGGCGACCACGACCGCGCCCGGCGCGCGCCCTGCCTCGGGCAGCGCCTGCACGCGCTCCCGCACGCGGGGGTCCGCGCCGAGGCTGACGATGAACGTGATCGGGAGGCCCGTGACCAGCCCAGGCGCAGCGCTCGGCGTCCCCGCTGGCGCGGGCAGGACGGGCGTCGTCGGCGAGCCGGGCGCCGTCGGCACGACGGGCGTCGCAGCGGTCGCGCTCGGCGGGCAGCGCGGCGTGAGCACGACGGTCGCGTAGCTGAGCGAGACGGCGCGCAGCGCGGCCGCCTCGAGCGTGCAGCCCGCCGGCAGAGG
>CAIUAC010000928.1 GCA_903896985.1 uncultured Sandaracinus sp. | reverse complement strand
GTCGCTCGCAGCCACGGTCGCGGGCGCGGCGGCGTTCGGCGGGGTGCTCGGCTCGTTTCGCGGCGGCGCGCAGGTCTTTGCAGGCGCGGCGAAGGTGCCGCTCGCGCTCGTCGCCACGCTGGCGATCGCGGTGCCGGCGTTCTACGTGCTCGCCTCCGCGCTCGGGCGGATGTGGTCGATGCGCACCGTCGTCGCGCTCGCGCTGAGCGCCGCCGGGCGCTCGTCGCTCGTGCTGCTCGCGGCCGCGCCCGCGCTCTGGCTCGCCGTCTCGTCGGGCCTCTCGTATCACGCGGCCGCGGTCGTCGCGTCGCTCGCGTACGCGCTTGGTGGGCTCGCCGCGCTCAGCATCTTGCTGCGCGGCCTCGACGGCGGAGCGAGCAAGCTGCCGACTGCCCTCGCCTTCGTCGCTGTGTTCTTCGCGATCGGCGGACAGACCGCGTGGATCCTGCGCCCGTACCTCGGTCGCCCGACGCTCGCGACGGTGCCGTTCATCCGGGCCAACGAGGGCTCCTTTGCGGACGCGGTGGTCAAGAGCGCGCGCTCGGCCATCGGCATCTACGACGCGGTGCAAGAGGAGTGGCTCGTCGACGACCACGGACACCGATACCTCCGCAGCGAGGCGCCGAGCATGGAGTCGACAGGGCGCGCGCGGTCGGGCGCGCGAGGCGCGCGATGAGCCTGCTCGACGTCGCGTGGCTCTACCTGCTCGTCGGCGTCGCGTGCGCCGTCGCTGTCGTGCGCACGAGCGGCGTGCGCTCGACGCAGGCGGTCGGCCCTGCCCTGCTGACGACGCTGCTCTGGCCGCTGTGGGCGCCGATCGCGCTGACGGGCGCGCCGTCGAAGCGCCGCCACGCGCAGAGCAGCGAGCGGAGCGCGCCGCAGACGGCCGGCGTGCAGGCCGCGGTCAAGCGGATCGAGGCGGCGCTGCGCGAGGGCGTCGACACCGCCGAGGGCAGCGCGCTCGCCGCGCTCCTCCCTGCGTCGGCCGCCGAGCGCATCCTCGCAGAGGTCGCGCGCGTCGCCGCCCGGCACGCCGAGCTCGAGCAGCTCCTGCGGACGCCGGACCTCGACGTCGCTCGGGCGGACGAACGCCTCGCGGCGCTCGAGGCGGCAGGCGGACCTGCGCGCTCGATCGCGACCGCGCGGCTGCACGCCGAGAACGTGCGGCGCCTCGTCCGCCTGCGGGACCGCGACGCGCGCGCCCTCGACGAGCTGGCGGATCTGACGGCGGCGCTCCGCACCCAGCTCGTCCTCGCGCGCTTCGCGGGGTCCTCGGTCGATGGCGCCTCTGGTATCGTCGGCGAGGTCTGGGCGCGAGTCGAGGGGCTCAGCGAGGCCATGGACGCGACCGAGACGCCGGACCAAGACGCCTGAGCCGATGAACCGCACCCGCACGATCCTGGTCGTCGACGACGAGAAGCACATTCGCGACGTCGTGCAGTACGCGCTCGAGAAGGAGGGCTTCGTCGTCGCCCTCGCCGAGGACGGGGCAGCGGCGCTCCTGCGCCACGCGAGCGGCGGCATCGACGCCGTGGTGCTCGACGTCTCGATGCCCGGCCTCGACGGGCTCGAGACGTGTCGCCGCCTGCGCACGCGCGCGCGGACGCCGCTGCTGTTTCTCTCGGCGCGCGGTGACGAGATCGACCGCGTGCTCGGGCTCGAGCTCGGCGGCGACGACTACCTGGTCAAGCCATTCTCGCCGCGTGAGCTCGTCGCCCGCGTGCGCGCGGTGCTGCGCCGCGCCGAGGGCGCCCTGCCCGCCGACGCCGCGACGACGGCGACGCGCACCCTCGAGCACGGCGCCATTCGCGTCGACATCGAGCGGCACGAGGTGAGCGCGAGCGGCGTGCCCATCACGCTCACCCCGACGGAATTCGGCGTGCTGACGGCGCTGCTCGAGCGCCCCGGCGTCGTGCTGTCTCGCGCCCAGCTGATGCAGCGCGCGTATCCCTACGACAACCTGATCACCGAGCGCACGATCGACACGCACGTGAAGCGCCTCCGCGCCAAATTCCGCGAGGCCTCGGGCGTGGACCCGATCGCGACCGTGCACGGGATCGGCTACAAAGCCTCCTGATGTTCGGCCGATTCGTGCGCGCTTTCGGGCGAATCAGGGCTCGGCTGCTCGCGGTCAATCTCGTGGTGTTGCTCGTGCCCGTCGCCGGGCTCGAATTTGCGCGGCTCTACGAGCGGCAGCTCCTCGACGCGCTCGAGCGCGATATGCGCAATCAAGCGGTGCTCGTGCGCGAGCAGCTCACCGACGACCTCGCGCGCGGCGTACCGATCGCCGACGCGCGGCACGAGACGATCCTGCGGCGCGCCGCCAAGCGCACGCGCACGCGCATTCGGCTGCTCGACAGCCACGCGCTCGTGCTCGTCGACTCGCACGCCGATGGTCCGCCGGAGGGCCCCGAGCCGCTGCCGCCGAGCGTGCTGCCGAGCGTCGTGCGCGACGCCTCTCGACGGGCCTACGCCTCGGACTCCGCCTCGTCCGAGTGGCTGAGCCCGCGTGAGACGTGGCCTGCGCTCGCCGCGCGCGCCGAGGTGCTCGACGC
>CAIUAC010000927.1 GCA_903896985.1 uncultured Sandaracinus sp. | reverse complement strand
TCACCAACCTCGCCGTCCGACCGCGGTTCCCGCGGATGCTTTTCACCAACCTCGCCGTCCGACCGCCGCTCCCATCGCCGCCCACCTCCACTCGGCGCACCGCCGCGACGGTGATCCCAGCCGAAGCTCCCTCGCCCCGGCGCCCTCGGGGGGAGGGCTGGGGAGGGGAGCGCGACTCCCCCGAGCGGGAATAGGTAGACCTCGAGGCTGAGCCTCCCAGTGGGCCATTGACCGCGCGTCGCGCCCGCGCGACCTTACCCTCCGCAATGGGGGACTCCAAAGGCCGACACCTCGACCTCGACGCCGACACCGTGCGCGACCTGCTCCAATCGGGCGGCTGGCCTTGCGAGCGCATCGCGCCGGACACCTGGCGCAGCCACTTCCGCGGCAAGCGCGCGAGCTTCCCGTTCTTCGTCAAGGTCGGCGAGGGCGACGGGACGGGCGAGGGCGCGGGCTTCGTCACCTTCGCGATCCTCTCCTTCCTGAAGTCCCCCGAGGACCCCGCCCTCGCGGCGCGGCTCTACACGCGCCTGCTCGAGCTGAATCAGCACGTGCTGATGGCCAAGTTCTCGATCGACGACGACCTCGACGTCGTGCTCTCGGTCGAATATCCGACCGCCGAGATCGACCGCAGCGAGTTCGTCGACGCGCTCGACGTGCTCGGCTACTACGCCGATCGGCACTACGACGAGCTCAAGGCACTGGCGACGCCCGCCTGAGCCGCGTGGCCCGCGCGTTGCCCGATGACGCGTTGCGCCTTGCGGTTTTTGCCGCCCGGCGGGATGTTCTGCGCCCTCTATGAGCCAGCCTCCATCGTACGCACGCCTCGAGCAGCGCTTTGCGCGGATCGCCAACCTCGACAACGCGCTCGGCATTCTGCAGTGGGACCAGGACACGATGATGCCCGAGGGCGCGGCCTCGGCGCGCAGCGACTCGCTCGCGATGCTCAAGGTGATGCGGCACGAGCTGCTCATCGACCCCGCGCTCGCAGACCTTCTGCCTGCCGCAGAGCAAGAGGTCGCGGCGGACGCTTGGCGCGCGGCGAACGTGCGCGAGATGCACCGACAGTACGTGCACGCGACGGCGGTGCCCGCTGACCTCGTCGAGGCGGTCAGCAAGGCGGTCAGCGAGAGCGAGATGGCCTGGCGCAAGGCGCGGCGCGACGACGACTTCGCCGCGCTGCTGCCGTATCTCGGCGAAGTCCTGCGCCTGCAGCGTGCCGTCGGTGAGGCCAAGGCGGCGGCGCTCGGCACGAGCACCTACGACGCGCTCCTCGACTCCTACGAGCCCGACGGGCGGAGCGCGCGCATCGACGTCGTGTTCGCGGACCTCGCGGAGTTCTTGCCGTCGTTCACCGCGGCCGTGCTCGAGGCGCAGGCGCACCGCCCCGCGGTCTTGCCGCTCGCCGGGCCGTTCGCGCCCGAGGCCCAGCGCGCGCTCGGCGTGAAGATGATGAAGGCGCTCGGCTTCGACTTCGAGCGCGGTCGCCTCGACGTCTCGCTGCACCCGTTCTGCGGCGGCTCGGACGACGACGTGCGCATCACGACGCGCTACGACGAGGCCGACTTCGCGCGCTCCCTGATGGGTGTGCTCCACGAGACGGGGCACGCGCTCTACGAGCAGGGGCGCCCCGCCGCCTGGAAGAAGCAGCCCGTCGGGCAGTCGCGCGGGATGGCCCTCCACGAGAGCCAGTCGCTGCTGATCGAGATGCAGGCGTGCCGCAGCCCGCAGTTCATCACCTACGCCGCGCCGCTGATGCGCGAGGCGTTCGGGGGCACGGGCCCCGCGTGGGACGCCGAGAACCTCGCGCGCCTCTACAAGCGCGTGCAACGCAGCCTGATCCGCGTGGACGCCGACGAGGTCACGTACCCCGCGCACGTCATCCTCCGCTACCGCCTCGAGCGCGCGATGATCGACGGCGATCTCCTGCTCAGCGACCTGCCGGGCGCCTTCCGCGACGGCATGAAGCAGCTGATCGGCATCGAGCCGCCGACGGACGCGCTCGGCTGTATGCAGGACATCCACTGGCCCGCCGGGCTCTGGGGCTACTTCCCCACGTACACGCTCGGCGCGATGACCGCGGCGCAGCTCTTCGACACGGCCAAGCAGCAGCTCCCCGACCTGCTCGAGCAGATCGCCGTCGGCAACTTTGCGCCGCTCGTCGGCTGGCTGCGCACGAACGTGCACGGCAAGGGCTCGCTCCTGAGCACCGACGACCTCCTGCTCGAGGTGACAGGCAAGCCGCTCGACGCGGAGGTGTTCAAGCGGCACCTGCGCGGGCGCTACCTCGACGGCGTCTAGCCCGCCTCGAGGGCAGCAATCTTGCCCGGCGGGAGGCGGGCGCGCGCGTTCGCGCTAAGGTGCCGCTCCCCCTGCTGAATCGAGGCCCAGCCTGCTCTACGAGAATCACTCCACAGCCCCCCGCAGCGTTCGTAACCTCCCCGGAGGCGCCCGATGAGCAGCAATTTCTCTCCCGGCAAGCGCCAGCG
>CAIUAC010000926.1 GCA_903896985.1 uncultured Sandaracinus sp. | reverse complement strand
CGGGGCGCACGGACTGCCACGCACACGCGCCCGACTCACCGCTCGCGGCGTTCGTCAGCGCCCAAGGAGCGAGCCTCGGAGTCGCCGATCCGCGGCACTTGAAAGACCTGCTCACGCGGCTCGAGCTGCGCGGGCAGGCGCTCGGACGCTGGCCCGCCCGTCGCACGACCATGGACGCCGCGAAGCGCGCCGCAGGCCGCTTCTACGAGGGGATCTCCACGCGCAGAGTCCCCAGCCGGCGCCTGTTTTCGCCGACCAATTCCGACCTGCGCGTGCGTATGCTGCACTCCGCCGTCGAGCTCGCCGCCGAGGGCGAGCGCATGAGGCACTGCCTCGCGAACTACGAGGACTACCTCTACGAGGGCAAGCTGATGCTCTTCTCGGGCACCTACGAGAACACCCGCTTCACCGCCTCCGCGACGATCCTCAGCGACGGCACCCTGCTGCTCGACGAGATGAACGCCTCGCTCGGCCGCCCGCCGCCGCGCGCTGCGCGAAAAGCGATGGAAGACTGGCTCCGAGAGCAGCTGATCGACGTAGGCTACGATCCCGTCCAGCGCTGACCGCGGGGGACGGGAGCAGTCGTCGACCGGCGGTCGCCGCATGGAAGGTGCGCGCGAGCGCCGGCAAGAGCGTCGCGGGCGAGCTCTTCGACGGCCGACAGAAGGCCGCGCCCCGCTGACAACGTCAGTCCGCGCGCTCCGCGAGCGTCCGAGAGGCCATGTTGAGGAGAGAGCCAATGCCGAAGACGAGCGCGCAAGACACATCCGAGAGACTCGAGCCGACGACCCCAGTCGGCTTCCTGGAGGCGCAGAGGCAGCGCTTTGCGCCCCAGTCCGGGTACAACCTCGTTGGGCCGGACTTCTTTTACCCGCCCGGCGAGGACCTGTACGTGCTCGCGCACTACGACACTCGTGAAGAAGCGGAGGCCGCGCGGACGACGCTGCGCGACGGCGGCGCAGGCGTCGTCGTCGTCGGGCCCGAAGCGCCGTAGCGAGAGAGCGGCGCGGCGACAACCGAGTGCCGACGCGCCGCTCCGGTCAAGCAGCCTGCGGAAACACCGAGAGCTGCACGAGCTCCCCGTCGAGGAGCACACCCGCGCCCTGCAGGCCGAGCGCCCGCGCGCGAAGCTCACGGCCGATGCCCTCGGGCGCCGCGGCGCTCGTCGTCGGCAAGGCAGCGACGCGCCTCAGCACCGCGGCGGCCTCTGAGAACGCGAGCGGCAGCGTGGGCGCGACGCGCAGCGCCTCGAGCGCGTGCCCGCTGACGATGCGCGGGTGGAGCGACGCCCACGCGGCTGGGCTCGAGACGAGGTCGAGCGAGAGGAAGCGCCCGCCCACGAACGCGAGCAGCCCGAGCTGCCCCTCACCCAGGCGCACGGAGTCGACGACCGTGTCGATCGACTCGCGCTTGCCCGCGAAGACATCCGTCATCGCGCCCGTGTTCGAGCGAATGTCGTGGTCGCCCATCGTCGTCGCGACATCGCGCCACACCCGACTCTGGTCCGACTCATAGCTCCGCCCGCGAACGCGCGACTCGCTGACCATGTCGTGGAGCGTGCTGCGGAGCGACGTGAACGCGACCTGCGTCGAAGACGTCATGGGGTCGCGCTCCTTG
>CAIUAC010000925.1 GCA_903896985.1 uncultured Sandaracinus sp. | reverse complement strand
CGGCAAGAGCGTCGTGCTCTCGCGCCGGGCGATCCTCGAGGAGGAGAACCGCGAGGTGCAGGCGAAGACGCTCGCGACGCTCGTCGTCGGGCAGACCGTGCGCGGCTCGATCACGAGCGTGCGCGAGTTCGGCGCGTTCGTGGACCTCGGCGGCATCGAGGGGCTGATCCCGATGAGCGAGCTCTCGCACGATCGCGTCAAGAGCGCGGCGGACGTCGTCAGCCCGGGCGACGTGGTCGAGGTGCAGGTCCGCGAGATCAAGCAGGTCACGCCGCAGCGCCCGAACGATCCGACGACGAAGATCACGCTCTCGCTGAAGGCCGTCGCGGGGGATCCCTGGGACAACCTCGACGCGGTCGCGCGCGAGGGCACCGTCGCCGAGGGGCAGGTCACGCGCGTCGTGGAGTTCGGCGCGTTCGTGCGCCTCGGGCTCGGCATCGAGGGGCTGCTCCACGTCTCGGAGCTCGGCGGCAAGGTGCAGCACGCCTCCGAGGTGCTCAAGCCTGGGCAGACGGTGAACGTCGTCGTCCTGCGCATCGACCGCGCGGCGCACAAGCTCTCGCTCGCGCCCGCGCCCGATGGGCTCGGCGCCGGCGCGACGGTGACGAGCACGCGCATCCTCGTCGGCTCGACGGTGACGGGCGCGGTCGATCACGTCGAGACCTTCGGCGTGTTCATCCAGCTCGAGGGCACCAAGGGGCGCGCGGGGCGCGGGCTGATCCCGAACTCCGAGCTCGCGACGCAGCGCGGCAGTGACACGCGCAGGCAGTTCCCCGAGGGCACGCTCGTCACCGCGAAGGTGCTCGAGACGGGCGACGGGCGGCTGCGCCTCTCGATCAAGGCGCTCAAGGAAGACGAAGAGCGCGCCTTGTTCGACGGCTACCGCGAGACGTCGGCGACGCCGGCGAAGCTCGGCACCTTCGGCGATCTGCTCGCGAAGGCGAAGAAGAAGTAGACGCTCGCGAGCGCGGCGCGCTCAGAGCGCCTGTCGCACGAGGAGCGCGCGCCGCACCGCGCGCGGCTGCGGCTCGAAGTGGAGCACCGCCGCGCGGTCCGCGAGCCCCTGCGGCAGCCAGTAGATCAGCTCGTCGCGCGGGGGGGCGCGGCGAGTGCTGAAGATCTCGTTCCACCACGCGCGCCCGAAGGCGTCGATCTCGGGCTCCGTCAGGCCGACGCCGCGGAGGCCCGCGACGAGCGCCTCGATGCCCGCCGCGCGCGCAGCGGCGCCCGTCGTCGCGCTCTGCGGCGCGGGGTGCGCCGTCGGGCTCGGGATCGTGACCTCGCCGCCCTCGCCGACCGCGTCGGACACGAGCACGCTGAGCCGCCCCGCGCGCACGGTCACGCGCACGACGAACGGGCCGATCATCTCGCCCGTGGGATTGCGCGCGACGACCGCGCCGTCGGCGGCCCGCTCGAGCGCGAGGGGCGCCTCGAACGTCGGGAGCTGCCCGCGATAGAAGAGATGATCGTAGTCGCGGTTGTTCGCGGTGAGGCACGCGCCGTCGCTCGTCTCGTACTGCGCGAGCGTCGCCGCCTCGCAGCCCTCGAGGCCGTTGCAGGGGAACTCGGTCAGCGTCGGATAGCGCCGCGGGCGGCACTCGCCGCGATGGGCGCGCACGCCCGACCAGGTGACCGTGCCCTCCGCGTCGAGCGTGCGCTCGGGCCAGTGCTCGACGAGCACGCCACCGGCCGGCATCGCGACGCGCGCCTGAAACGTGAGCTCGTCGGTGCCCTCGTCGAGGTGCACGTAGAGCACCGGCTTGTCGACGGTGATCTCCCGGGTGTTGATCCGCGGGATGCGCGGGAATGGGACGTTGGGCGTCGGCGCGGCGGGGCGCGCGGGCACGGCACGGGTCATTTCCCGAGTTTCACGAGCACGTCGATGTTTCGGTCGTCGCTGCTCCCTGCCGCGCCGCCAGCCCAGCCCGTCGCCCGCTCCATGGCGCACGGCTTCCGGCCGCGAGAGGCGGCG
>CAIUAC010000924.1 GCA_903896985.1 uncultured Sandaracinus sp. | reverse complement strand
GCGCTCGCCCCGCTGCCGAAGCCGCCCAGCCCCATCACGCCGTACATCACGAGCGGCAGGACGCACGAGAGCAGCAGATAGAGCACGACGAGCACGCCGCAGCCGCCCGCGATCCAGACGAGCGGCGAGGTCGGTGGCTTGCTGGCTCCCACGGGCCGGAGCTTCGCGTGTCGGCGTGTGAACAGCAATCTCTTGCACCGCGCCCGTTGCGGATCGACCGCGCTTTCTCTAGGTTGCGCGGCGGAGGCACACGAAGATGGCGGAGCCGAGGATGGTGAAGTGCGCGAAGCTCGGTCACGAGGGTGAGGGGCTGGAGAGGTCGCCGTTCAAGAACGAGCTTGGGCAGCGCATCTTCGAGAGCATCTCGAAGGAAGCGTGGCGTGGCTGGATCGGGCACTCGACGATGCTCGTCAACGAGTACCGCGTCGACGTGATGTCGGCGTCGGGGCGGGAGTTCCTGCTCAAGGAGTGCGACAAGTACTTCTTCGGTGAGGGCTCGTCTGCGCCGAAGGAGTTCGTCGCCGCGCCTGCTGTTGCGGCGCCTGCCGCGGCGCCCGCTGCCGTGGACGCGCCCGCTGCCGTGGACGCGCCGACGCCCGACGCGCCCGAGCCCGACGCGCCCGAGCCCAAGGGGTGAAGAGCCCCGTCGAGGAGCACACCGGGCGAGAGAGCGCCGCAGCCGCCGAGGTCGCGGCGCACGAGCGACGCGCGAACGGCGTCTCGCTCTTGCGCCTCGCGCTCTTTCTCGTCGGCGCGATCGGCAGTTGGGCGGCGATCGCCGATCGCTCGTTGCTCGTCGGCGCCGGCGCGGCGGGCGCGCTCCTCGCGTTCTTCGCCGCCGTCGCGTGGCACGCCCGCATCCTCGCGCGGCGGGACGCCGCGGACGCGCGCCGCGGCGTGAATTCGCGGCACCTCGCGCGCCTCGCGGGGCGCTGGACGGAGCTGCCGACCTCGCTCGAGCTGCTCCCGGGGACGCACGCCTACGCGCGTGACCTCGACCTCGTGGGGCAGGGCTCGCTCGTGCAGCGCCTCGATGTGACGCACACGACGCGCGGAGAGGCGGCGCTCGCCGCGTGGCTCGGCGCGCCGGCCGACGCCGCGACGATCGCCGCGCGGCAGGCGTGCGTGCGGGAGCTCGCCGAGCGCGTCGACTTCCGCGAGAAGCTCGAGACGGCGGCAGCGCTCGCGCCCGCCGCCCGCAAGAGGCGCAGCGCCGCTGGCCCGGAGAAGCTCGACCCGCAGCCGTTCCTCGCGTTCGCCGCGATGCCGCGCGTGTTCGCCCAGCGCGCCTGGCTCGCGCCGCTCCTCTATGTGTTGCCGGTGGTCGCGCTGGCGGCCGTCGGGCTCTCGTCGGTGGGGCTGGTGCCGCCGCTCGCGTGGATGGCGCCCGTGCTCGTCAACGTGCTGCTCAACTTCGCGACCGCGCGCGAGGTGCGGGCGGCGCTCGATCTCGTCGCGGCGCGGCGCGGCTTCGGCGAGGCGTTCGCGGAGATGTTCGTCGCGCTCGAGCAGGAGCCCTTCGTCGCGCCCGAGCTGCGCGCCTTGCGGGAGCGCGCCGTCGTCGCCGGGGAGCTGCCGAGCGCGCACCTGCGCGTGCTCGATCGCTGGGCGGGCTTCGCCGAGCTGCGCACGCAGTTTCCGCTGCACCTCGCCATCAACAACCTGCTGCTCTGGGACCTGCAGTGTCTGCTCCGGCTCGAGCGCTGGGCGGACCGCGCGGGCACTCAGGCGGGCGCTTGGTTCGACACCCTCGCCGAGGTCGAGGCGCTCGCCTCCCTCGCGACGCTCGCGCACCAGGACCCGAGCGCGCGCTTCCCCGAGCTCGCGCCCGAGGGCAGCGCGTTCGTCGCCGAGGGGCTCGTCCATCCGCTGCTCTCGCCGCAGAAGCGCGTCGCGAACGACGTGACGCTCGGCGGTCCGGGCACGGCCCTCGTCGTCACCGGCTCGAACATGGCGGGCAAGAGCACGCTGCTCCGCGCCGTCGGGCTCAACGTCGCGCTCGCGCTCGCGGGCGGCCCGGTGACCGCGACGGCGCTGCGCGTCCCGAGCGTGCGCCTGCGCGCGAGCATGCGCGCCGACGACTCCCTGCAGAGCGGCGCGAGCTACTTCCACGCCGAGCTGACCAAGCTGCGCAGCGTCGTCGAGGACGCTGCCGCCGCCCCGCCCGTCTTCTTCCTGCTCGACGAGCTGCTGCGCGGCACGAACGCGAGCGCGCGGCACCTCGGCGCGCGCGCGATCGTGCTCCATCTGCTCTCGCGCGGCGGCTGCGGGCTGGTCGCGACGCACGACGTCGCCCTCGCCGCGCTCGAGGGCGAGCTCGACGGCAAGGTGACGAACGCGCACTTCACGGACGTCGTGCGCGACGGCGAGATGGTCTTCGACTACCGCCTGCGCCCCGGCGTCGTGCGCACGAGCAACGCGCTCAGGCTGCTGCGCATGGCGGGCATCGAGGTGCCCGACGAGCACGTCGCGAACGAAGACGCCGCGCGCGACCCGAACGCCTGACGCGCGGTTTTTTCCTTAGAATCCCGGCCTACACGCGTAGGGACCGAGTTGAGATACAGCCCGCGCGAGCGTTGACTTCGGCCTCACGCGCTCACACCCTCGTCGCTGAGATGGTCCCGCTGTTACTTTCTCTCCCGGCGGTCCGGCAGGCGCGGTCGGTCGCAGAGGCGAGCGCGCGATGACGCTCGACCTCCGCACGCTCGGCTTCGTCGTCATCATCAGCATCACGCTGCAGACCCTCGCGCTCGTCCTGCAGTGGCGCGCCAGCCGCGAGCTGAGCGGCCCAGGTTGGTGGGCGCTCGGGAACGCCGGCATCGTCGGCGGCTTCGCGTCGCTCTTCGTCATGGGGCCGCTGCACCTCGGGCCGCTGATGTTCGTCGCGAGCGCGACCGCGTGGGTGAGCGGCCTCGCGTGCCTGTATCAGGGCGTCCGGCGCTTCCTGGGGCAGCCGACGCCGCAGCGTCTGGTGGTCGCGCTGCTCGTCGGCGTGACGGTCTGCACCGCATATTTCACTTTCCTCGACGACCACGTCGCCTACCGGCGCGGCACGCTCGCCCTGTTCGCCGTGGTGTTCTCGCTCTTGATCACGCTGGCCCTCGGCCGGGCCTCGTCCGCGTCGCGCCCGACGCGCGCGCTGATGGGCACGTTCGTCGCGTCGGGGGTGTTCTTCCTCGCGCGGAGCGTGGCCAACTTCACGAGCGACGCCGTCGGAGAGGCGCCGGCGGGCGGACTCCTCCCGTGGTTTCTGCCGCAGACGGTGGCGGGCTTGGCCGTGCTCGTCCTGACGACGCTCTGGACCTACGGCTTCATCCTCCTGGTCAGTCAGCGCCGGCTGCTCGAGCAGCGCGAGGCGAAGGCCGCCCTCGAGCGGACCCTCGCTGAGCTCGAGATCGAGCGAGACCATGCGCAGGCGAGCGCGCGCTCCGACAGCCTCACGCAGGTGCCCAATCGACGGGCCTTCGACGAGGCGCTGCGGGCGGAGTTCTATCGACTCAAGCGCTCGGGAGCCCACAAGCTCTCGCTGCTGCTGCTCGACGTCGATCACTTCAAGCAGTTCAACGATCTCTACGGGCACCCCGCGGGCGACGCCTGCCTCCGACGGATCGCCGCCGCGCTGAAGACCGTCGTCAAGCGCGCGCCGGACATGGTCGCGCGCTACGGCGGAGAGGAATTCGCCGTCATCCTGCCGGACACCGATGGCCCCGGGACGCTCGCCGTCGCCGAGCGCATTCGGCGCGTGATCGAGGAGCTCGCCCTTCCGCACTCGGCGTCCGCGACGGCGAAGGTGGTGACGGTCAGCGTGGGCGCGGTGTGCATCACGGCGAGTCGCGTCGCCGATCCAGAGAGCGTGTTGGAGCTCGCCGACAAAGCCCTCTATCGGGCCAAGGCGCGCGGACGAAATCGCGTGGATTTCGACCTCGCCCTGATGTCGGCGACCAACTCGCAGCCTCCGCCGATGGGCCTCGTGCGCCTCGTGTGGCGCGAAGGAACGGAGTCCGGAAATGCCACCATCGACGCGCAACACAGGGCCTTGTTCGCCGCGGCGAACGAGCTCCTCTCCGCGCTCGTCGAGGGTCGCAACAAGGAGCTTTGTACGCTGCTCTTGGAGGCGCTGCGGACGGGCATCGAGACGCACCTCCGCGACGAGGAGGTGATCCTCCGCGCTGCGGGGTATCCGGCGACTGACGCGCACGCTCGCGGGCACGACGCGTTGCTCGCGCGGATGGCGGAGATCGCCGCCGAGTACGCGCGGGACGAGCTATCCATCAGCGACGCGTTCAGCTTCCTCGCCTACGACGTGATCGTG
Source organism: uncultured Sandaracinus sp. (assembly GCA_903896985.1). GTDB lineage: Bacteria > Myxococcota_A > Polyangia > Polyangiales > JADJQN01 > CAIUAC01. The sequence goes on along the minus strand of CAIUAC010000924.1, from coordinate 2,078 downwards.
CAGCACCTCTTCATCGAGGACGCGAAGTTCTTCCAGCACCTCGCTGGGACGCCCGCGCCGACGAAGACGAGCGCGGGCGTCGCGGAGTCGGACGTGAGGGCGAACTAGGCGGCGGCGCTCCGTGGGGGAGCGCTCGTTCTACTGGTCCCAAGGATCGGGGAGCCCGTCCGGACGTCTCGGCGGAGGCGGGAGGGGGCGAGTCGGTGAAGCGAAGGGCCTCGGCCGATGGAGCCGACGAGGACTCCCCGCGTCCGGGGCGAGCGGCGCTCCCTCCCTGCCGCCGTCGAGGGGGGAGGGCGCCGCGCCGCCGTCGAGGGCACCCGCAGCGAGCGGCGGCCCGGGCGGTGCTGGGGCGAGCGGTGCTGGGGCGAGCGGTGCCGGAAGGACAGAAGTAGGCAGCGGCAGGGCCAGGCCTCGCGCAGCGGACCGGGGCGTCGGCGCGTTCAGCCAGTGGTCCGAGACCAGGGCCCCCGCGGTGGCGAGCGTCGCGCCCACGAGGAGGAGCGCCAAGAGCGCAGCCGCCCCGAGCAGCACGCGGAGGCCCTGCGACGGTCGCCGCGGGTTCGCCGCCCGGGGCGCCGCGGCAGCGGGTGGCCGCGCAGGCTTGGCCATGGGCGTGCGCCGGACCGCGCGAGTCGGCTCCTCGATCGCCGCGGGGGCTGCCGGGGCCGCGGCGGCAGCGGGGGCCGCGAAGGGCGCGACCTGCGAGCGCGCGACCGGGCGCTCTGCGACCGTCGGCGGCAGCGACATCCCCTTGACGAACGTGGCCGTCGCGCTGAGCGCTGGCAGCGGGCGGCTCAAGGAGGGTGAGTCCGGCACCGCGTCGACCAGCGCGCGCGCGAACGCCCCCGCGTCTTGGAAGCGCTTGGCCGGATCGACCTCGAGCCCGATGGCGATCGCCTCGACGAGCGACGGCGGCAGCGTCCCGAACGGCGAGCTGACCGGGCGAGCGGGCACCCCGCGCGCGACGGCGCCGAGCCATTCTGCCACGCTGATCTGCCCATACGGCCGCTCGCCCGAGAGCATCGTGAACAGCGTCACCGCGACGGCGTAGAGGTCCGCGCGCGCGTCGGCCCGCTTGGAGTCGATCGTCTGCTCGGGCGCCATGTAGTGCGGTGTGCCGAGCTGCGTGCCGGTGCGCGTCAGGCGTCGCTTCTGGTCCGCGACCAGCAGGCGCCCGATGCCGAAGTCGAGGATCTTCACGAGCGAGAGGGGCGCGCCGGGCTCGTCCGCGAGGAAGAGGTTCGCCGGCTTGATGTCGCGGTGGATCACCCCCGCGGCGTGCGCGAGCGCGAGCCCGTCGAGAGTCTGCACGGCGATGTCGACGGCTCGGGTGGGATGGATGCGCCCGAGGCGCATCACGTTCGCGAGCGTGTCGCCGGTGAGCAGCTCGAGCGCGACGAAGACCGAGCGCCCCGTGAACTGCCCCTCGAGCACCCGGACGATGTGCGGATTGCCCGCGCGGAGCGTGACCTCCGCCTCTCGCATGAAGCGGTCGAGCGCTTCGCCCGCGGCGACTAGCTCCGGGTGCAGGAGCTTCAGCGCGACGCGCTCGCCGGTGCGCAGATCCTCGGCGACGTGCACGACGCCGAAGCCGCCCGTGCCGAGCAGAGGGCCGACGCGGTACGGGCCGACGACCGAGCCGAAGGGGCCCTCCTCGATCGGGCGCTTCGTCTTCGGGCAGATTCGCTCGTCTTCGAGGTGCGTCACCCCGCAGCCGAGGCACTGAGCCGCTACAGGCACGCCGCCATCATACATTAATGCTGCACGCGCAGAGTTTCGCTTCCGCACGTCGGCGCGATATGATCCCGGCGCGGTGCGCACCTCGACCATCTTCCGCTTTGCGTCGCGGGACTACCTCGCGGCGCTGCTCGAGCTTCCGGGGCTCCCGACGCCCGAGGAGCGTCGGGCCGCGTGGCGGCAGAGCATGGCGACGCTCGCGCACGAGGCGAGCGCGCAGACCCCGGTGCCGCTCGAGGGGCTGCCGCCCGAGGCGCTTCAGGCGACCGCGCGCGTGGCGCTCGCGGAAGGGTTGCTCGACGACCTCGGCTTCCTCGAGCCCGCGCACGCCGCGGCCG
>CAIUAC010000923.1 GCA_903896985.1 uncultured Sandaracinus sp. | reverse complement strand
CGCAGCGCCCGCAGCGCGGACTGACGCGCCGGCTCCGTCGCGCGCGCGGCGGCGGCTTCGAGCAGGGGAGGCGCTTCCTCTGCCCAGATCTGCCGCAGCAGGCGCAGCGCTTGGGCGTGCAGGCTCGGCGTCTCCGCGAGGCTCGCCACGTCCTCGAGCGCGGCAGGGTCCCCGCGCACCGAGAGGTCCGCGGAGAACGCGATGCGATAGCGGCTGAGCGCATCCGAGCGCCAGCCGAGCTCCGTCATGGCCCGCGCGAACACGAGGTGCCCACGCGCGTCGTCGCGATGATCGCGGACGTACTCCCTCACTGGCCGGAGGTCGCTCTCTCGAAACTCGTGCCGCGCGAGCTGAGCGCGCGCGAGCGCGAGCGGCGCTGGCGCCGTTTCGACCCACGGATCGCGGGCCGCGGGGCGCTCGATCGCCGCCGCGGGCACGCCAATCTCCGGCGCGAGCGCCGTCGTCGGGGCAGTCGTCTGCGCCGCGACTGCCGTGTCCGCGTCGGGCGCACGGAGCGCGCGCACGACGACGTAGCCCGCTGCACTCAGCAGCCCGAGCCCGGCGAGCGCGAACCCCGCGACCTCGACCAACGAGCGCCGCGGCGCGACCTCGCTCACCTTGCGCGCTGGCCGCTCGACGGCGGTCGAGCCTGGGCCGACTGCGGCGCCCGCGTGCAGCGTCGCGGCCTCGCTGAGCGGGCGCCCCTGCGCGTCGGTGCGTGTTCGCCCCTCCGCCTCGAGTCGCGCGTCGATCGTCGCGGCGGGCGGCGGCAGCGCGTCGAGCGCCGCGAGCATCTCGCCACCATCCGCGAAGCGCTCGGTGAGGTTCTTCGCCAGCGCGCGCTCGAGCAACGCCTCGAGCCCGGCCGACAGCACCAGCCCAGGGCGCGTCTCCGCGGCCGCAGGAGGGCGCGTCAGCAGGTGCGCGCGCAGCAACTCGGCGCGCGTCGGGTCGTTGAACGGGCGCCGCCCGGTCAGCAGCTCGTAGAGCAGGATCCCGGCCGAGTAGACGTCTGCGCGGGCGTCCGCGCGCTCGCCCGTGGCTTGCTCCGGCGCCATGTAGGCGGGCGTGCCGAAGATCATGCCGACCTTCGTCAGCGTCGCGTCCATCGCGCCGCGCTCGTCGTCGAGGAACTTCGCGAGCCCGAAGTCGAGCAAGCGCACGTGGTCGTCCGCGTCGGGCAGCGCCTGCAGAAAGACGTTCGCCGGCTTGAGGTCGCGGTGCGCCACGCCGCGCGCGTGCGCGAACGCGAGCCCGCGCAGCACCTGCCGCGCGATGTCGAGCGCGCGCGCTGGCGCGAGCAGCCCGTCGCGGAGCAGGTCCTCGAGCGTGCGCCCCTCGAGCAGCTCCATCACGAGATAGGGCTCCGGCTCGAGCCCGAAGTCGATCACCGGCACGATGTGCGGGTGTGAGAGCGCCGAGAGCGCCTTGGCCTCGCGCACGAAGCGGCGCTGCAACTCGGCGAGCTCGCTGAAGTCCTCGAGGAGCACTTTGACGGCGACGAAGCGCCCGAGCGCCGCGTGCTCGGCCCGATACACCGCGCCAATCCCGCCCGTCCCGAGCAGCCCGACGATGCGATAGCGGCCGTCGAGCACCCGGCCGATGCGCGGGTCGTCCTCTGTCATCGGAGGCTCATGTCAGGGCGGGCAGCTCACGGTGGCGGTGCCGCTCGTCTGTCCAAGCTCGGGTGGGCTGACGCCGCGGTCCTCCCAGAAGAAGTCGATCGGCACCGAGCCTCCCGCAGCGCAGAGCGCGGCGGTGCCGCAGTCCGCGAGGCAGTCCCCGACGAACGTCACCGTGTTCGACTCGCCTGGCGCGAGGGTCCCCGTGAAGCCGGGCGGCCGCGCGAAGCTCGACGCCGTGCCGATGATCGTCCCCGCCGTCGCGTCGACGCGCACGGGCACGAACTCCCGCACTCCCGTCGCGTGCGCGCCCACGCGGAAGTTCACCGTCACGTGCACTTGGTAGGTGTCGGCGGCTTGGTCGACGACGAGCGTCGCCTCAGACACATCCGCCGCCAAGCCAAGCTCGGTGTCGACGGTGCAAGAAGTCAGGGCACCGACGAGCAGCGCCGCGCCCATCAGGCGCAGCGCTGTCACGGTCATCGAACGCAGGCTCCGGTCGCGCGCCTTCATGGTCGCGACAGTATGCCTCAATGCGCCGGGGCGGGCGGCGCGTCCGGCGGGACGAGATCGCGACCCGCAGGGCACGCGACCTCGACGCCCGTCGGACCCTGATCGGTGCGAAGGATCTTGAACTCGACGCGGCGGTTGGCCTCCCACGCCGTGTCGTTGTGCCGCGGATCCATCGGGCAGCGCTCGCCGTAGCCCGCCGAGCGAAGGCGCTCGCGCGTGACGCCGCGCTGCACGATCGCCTCGAGCACCGAGGCTGCGCGGTCGCGCGTCAGGCGGATGTTGTACTCGTCCGACGAGCGCTCGTCCGCGTGACCCTGGATCTCGAGCAGCTGCATCTGCGGGTTGCCGTTGAGCGTGGCAGCGACCGCGTCGATGATCGGGAAGGAGCGCTGCTGGATCACGGCGCTGTCGGTCTCGAAGTAGATCTTCTCGAGGATGACGATCTGGTTCTCTTCGATGATGACCGTGCCGCGATCGGGGCAGCCGTCGTCGTCTTGGAAGCCGTTGTACGTCTCAGGGTCGTTCGGGCAGGTGTCCTGCGGGTCGAGGATGCGGTCCTGGTCGTTGTCGGGATCGGGGCAGCCGTCCTGGTCCTGGAACTCGTCGGCGTCCTCGGGATCGTTCATGCAGAGGTCGTCGCCGTCGAGGATCCGGTCGTTGTCGTTGTCCGGGTCCGGGCAGCCGTCCTCGTCCTGGAAGTTGTCGCGATCTTCCGGATCGTCCGGGCACTGGTCGACGTTGTCGAGAATGCCGTCGCCGTCGCGGTCGCCTTCGTTGCCCTCCGGGCAGCCGTCGGTGTCCGCGTCGCCGTCGCGGTCCTCGGGAACGAGGGGACACTCGTCTTCCTCGTCGAGGATGCCGTCGCGGTCGTTGTCGGGATCCGGGCAGCCCTCCTCGTCGGAGAAGTTGTCGAAGTCCTCAGGCTCGTCCGGGCACTGATCGACGTCGTCGCGCATGCCGTCGCCGTCGCGGTCGCCGATCGACGGCTCGAAGATGAAGCCCATCATCGCGCGGATGTCCGCCGAGTCCCAGCCGCCGAGGAAGCCGGCGCCGCCCGCGAGCATCAGGTAGCTGTTGCGCTCGACGAAGATCTTGAGGCCGCCGATGGCCTCGAGGCTGAGCGCGCCGCCGGTGCCGATGCCGCTGAGCACCTGGTTGCCGTAGACCTCGGCGACGAGGTCGAGGGGCTGAGCGATGCGGAAGCTGGCGCCCGCGCTGAAGGTGAGGAGCTGCCCGTACTGGAAGTCCGAGCCCGCGCTGAGGTAGTTGGGGTCCGGGTTGATCGCGTTCAGGCCGAGCGGGCGCGTGCGGCCGCCGATCGGGATGGTCGCGCCGTCGTCACCGAAGTGCAGGCGCGCGCCGAGGTTGAACGCGAAGCGCAGCGGGCGAGCGGGGCGCCACTCCATCGCGGCCTGCGGCCAGATGGTGAAGCCGGGCTCGCTGGCGAAGTTCTGCGAGTCGCCCGTGGGCAGCTCGACGTTGAGCATCGCCGCGACGCCGACCGCGTCGCGCTCGGCGCGCAGCAGGCGGAACTTCGTGTGGATCGTGATGTTCCCGATGCCCTGGACGTCGAGGCCGTTGGTCAGCCCGGCGCCAGGCGAGGGCACGTTGTACGCGCCCGGGACGGTGATGTTCTCGCCGCTGAGCACGATGATCGGGATCTGCACGCCGACGATCAGCAGGTTCGCGATGCCGTAGTTGAAGTGCAGCGTGCCCGTGAACGACGTGTCGATCAGGTGCGCTTGCCGCGAGTCGGCGCAGTTCGAGCCCGAGAACGAGTCCGTCCCGGGCGCGTAGGTGCAGCCGCTGTTGTTGATGAAGCCCTCGAACGGCACGAGCCCGAAGCCCGCGTCGATGACGAGGCCGAAGCTGATGTCGTTGGCGCCGAGGATGTCGGTGCCGTTGACCGAGAACAGCCCCTTCGAGTCCAGCGCGGGCCGGAAGAGGTGCACGTCCATGCCGGTTCCGTCTCGCAGCTGCGCTTGCGCAGCCGAGACGCCGGTCATCGACACCAAAAGACATACGACCAGAGCCCACATGCGGGCCGTCGAGCGGGACATCTCGCCTCCTCTTGTCGTCACTCGGCTTCCCGCGCTTGGGTCGCGGGTCGAGCCGCCATGCCAGGCCCAGCGTCGTGCTGCGCACGCCTGCGACGGTGCGAGTAACACGCACATCGGTGTACTGTCAATCGCGCGCGGCCGACGGCACCGCGCCGCCTGCCGTTGCTGGTAATGCCGCGCCTACTGCTGCCGAAGCAGAACCTGCTGGTACTGCCGCGCCTTCGGCGTCGTCGGGAAGCGGTCGATGTAGCGCTGCATCGCGGCGAGCTTGGCGGGGGTGTTCCCGACGTTCTGGTAGGTCGCGATCAGCAGCTCGAGCTCCGGCTGCGAGCGCGCGCCTTGGAGGAGCGCGATGACGCCGTTGTTGTTGCCAGCGAGCATCAGCTGCCGAGCGCGCTCGATGCGGTCGCCCGCGGCGGGGTCGGGACCGCCCAGCGGCGCGTGCGTTCCGCCGCCCGCGGGGGCCACCGCGACTTGCGTGGTGCCGCCCCCCGGTCGAACTCCGGTGCCCCCCGGAGCGGTGCCACCGCCTGGGCGCACGGCGGTGTTTCCGCCGCCTGGCCGCAGCGCGACGGTGGTGCCGCCAGCCGGATGCGCGGCAGTGCCGGCCGCCGAATGCGGAGCGTTGCGGAGGGCCTCGGCGGCCTGGGCGTGGACGGTCTCCGCGCCCGCGCGCGCCTCTGGCGGAGCGCTCGGCATCGCGAGCACCTGCTGGGAGAGGCGCAGCGCCTCCCCTGGGTTGGCGCCCAGCGCGGCCCGCGCGCGCTCGACCAACCCGCGCGCATCGCCCGCGACCTGTTGCTCGATCGCCTGCGTCACGTCCCGCTGACACTGGGTCGCCGTGGCGTCGCCCGGTCGGAGCCCGAGGGCGGCTTGAGCCTGCGCGAGCGCCTGGTCGTACTGGCCGCCCGCGAGCGCCCGCTGACACTCGCCGACGGCCGTGGTGAAGGCGGCCGCGTTGGGATCGGCGGCCACCGGCGCGATCGCGACCGGCGGCAGATTGGGCGCGATGGTCGGCACCGCGGTGGCCGAGATGTTGTCCTCGGGCTGTCCGCCGCCCGAGAGCGCGACGACCACGATCGTGGCGATCAGCGCGAGCGCGACGATCCCGGCGCCGATGAACAGCGGCATCTTGGAGCTCGGCGCCGGCATGACGAGCGCGTCCATCTGGACGGTGCGCTCGGCGTCGAAGTGATAGGTCTCGCCCTCGCCGACATAGCGGAAGCGCACCTGCCCAAGCTCGATGACGTCGCCGGGCCCGAGCGCGACGTCGGTCACATCGCGCCCGTTGACGCGGGTCCCGTTGGCGCTGCCGAGATCGACGAGGCGGACCTGGGCGCCGTCGCGCACGAACTCCGCGTGCTCGCGGCTGATCGAGCGGTGGTTGACGCAGATGTCGAGGTCTTCAGCGCGTCCGAGGCGCATCTTCGGGCGCTGGAACGCGAACTCGGCGCCGGGGGCGGGCGGCGAGATCATGACGAGGCGCGCGGGCGGGACCGCCGCGACCGGCGCTGCGGGCGCCGCGATCATCGCCGTCGGGGAATCAGCGAGAGGGCCCGGGCGCCGCGATGGAGCGTTCGTCGCCGCCGAGGTCGTCGCCTCGGCGACGCTCGGCGCATCGGCGGCAGCGTCTTGCAGGGCGATCATGTAGTCGCCGATGCCGACCTGATCGCCGAGCTTGAGCGTCGACTCCTTCTCGATGCGACGGCCGTTGACCTTGATGCCGTTGTACGACTCGAGGTCCTCGATCAGGTACGCGCCGTTCGTTTTTCGCAATCGGGCGTGACGGCGCGACACGTTCCGCTCAGTGAGGCGGATCGTGTTGCCTTCTTTACGCCCGATCGTGATCTCGTCTCGGACGAGAGGGACGACCGTCGTTTTACCTTCGTCGTCAGAGATGACGAGCTTGTGCATCTCGCTCTGTGGTTCCGTAGCGCGGCGGAAAACCGGGCAGAGGCGCCATGCTACCCGGCCGCCCCTGGGTGTCAATCCTGGACTTCTGTCGTGTGCGTTCGGACGCCACGAGCGACCCGGTTCTTGGGCAGGCTCGCGCGGCTCACTTCACAGAGGCTGGCACGCGCGGCGGCGTCCGTGAGAGGCTGCGGGGATGTCGTGCAATCGGCCAACGTGGCGGGCCATGTGGGGCTTCGTGCTCCTCGCGGCGGCGTTCGCGGGCTGTGCGGCAGACCGACCGCCACCTGCTCCAGGGCTCGACCTCGGCCCGCGCTACGTCGACGCGGGCCCGGTGCGCGACGCAGAGCCCCTGCCGAGCGATCCCGATCTCGGCGGGCGCGGGGACGCGTCGCGCCTGCCGCCAGCGGACATCGATGTGGTGCTGCCCTTCGACGGACCTGCGGTCGAAGTGCCCCTCGAGATCCGCGCGGACTTGTCGAAGCTCGACGTCGTCTTCTCGGTGGACACGACGGGGAGCTTCGGCGGCGAGATCGACGCGCTGCAGCGCGATGTGCTCGCCGTGGTCGCGCCACGCCTCGAGGCTCGAGTGCCCGATGTCGCGTTCGCCGTGACGCGGTTCGAGGATATGCCGCGCGAGCCGTTCGGTGGTCCGCGCGATTCGCCGTTCACGCTCGTGCGCGCGATGACGACCTCGTCGGCGCTGCTCGCGAGCGCGGTCGCGTCCCTCGATGCGCCGCTCGGCTACGGCGGCGATATGCCCGAGGCGGGCGCCGAGGCGCTCTATCAAATCGCGACCGGCGATGGGCTGTCGCCGTTCGTCGCGGCCTATGCGCCGTCGCGCGTCGCGGGCGGAGAGCGGCAGGGCGGCGTCGGGTTTCGCGACGGGGCGATGCGCGTCGTCGTGCACGTCACCGACGCGCCGCCGCACGACCCGAGCGACTACGGCAGGGCGGTGAGCGGCGCGCACTCGCTCTCGCAGGCCCTCGGCGCGCTCCGCTTGAACGACGTCTTCGTCATCGGGGTCGCGAGCAGCGAGGAGGCGCGCCCGCACCTCGAGTCTGTGGCGGAGGGGACGGGCGCGGTGATCGCGCCGGCGCCGGACGGCTCGTGCCCGACCGGGTTCGGAGGCGCGTCGCGCGCGCCCGTCGCTGGCGTGTGCCCGCTGGTCTTCGACATCGCCGCCGACGGCACGGGCTTGTCGACGGCGCTGGTCGACGCGGTCGTCGCGCTGGTCGACGCCGTCGCGTACGAGGAGGTCTGGGGCGAGGCGGTCGGCGACTCGCTGCACTTCGTGCGCACGATCGAGGCGCGCGGCGCGACCCCGCCCGCAGGCACGCCGCCGCCCGGGCGCGCAGATAGGCGCCCGGCAGGTGACGGGACGCTCGACACGTTCACCGAGGTGCGCGCGGGGACACGCGTGGAGGTCGCCGCGCTGCTCCGGAACGAGTCCGTGCGCGAGAGCGACTACGACCAGGTCTTTCGGCTCACGCTCGCGCTGCGCGGCGACTCACTGGTGCTCGCGCGCCTGACCGTGCGCGTCACCGTGCCTGGCGTGCGCCCGGTGCATCGGACGGACGCTGGCGCAGCGGACGCGAGCGCGTCGGAGGATGCGAGCCTCGAGGACGCGTCCTCGCTCGAGGACGGCGCGGCGGCGGGAGACGGCGGATGAGCCGAGGCCTCGCGGCGTGGTCCGTGATGCTCGCGGTGGCGCTCACCGCGCTCGGCTGCAGCGAGGGCTGGCGCGGCGGGATTCACGCGCAGATGGCCTGGTCCTCGGAGCGCGGGCTGCGCGTCGTGGGCGTGCCCGACGGACCGGCGCGGGCGGCGGGGCTGCGCGAAGACGACCGCATCGTGGCGATCGAGGGCGTGCCCGTCGCAGGGCGCCCGATCGCCGAGGTCGTCTCGGAGCTGCGCGGGGAGGTCGGCACGCGCGTGCACCTGACCGTCGTGCGCGGAGCGGCTCCGGACGGCGGGGCTGCGACGGCGGAGCCCGAGACCGCGCAGGTCGAGATCGAGCGCGCTCCGTACGCGGGAGACTGAGCGCGCGCGCCGGTCCCGCCGTTGCCCCCGCTCTGGCGAACGCGGCGGCGTACTGCTAAGGCCGCCGTCTTCATGGACCTGCACGCGCTGGATTCACTTCGGGAGCTCGTGTGGCTGTGGGTCGTCGCCCCGGCGGTGCTCCTCGCGGGCGCGG
>CAIUAC010000922.1 GCA_903896985.1 uncultured Sandaracinus sp. | reverse complement strand
TCAGCCGACCATCTCGCCCGACGGCGCGCGCCTCGTCTACGTCGGCTACACGTCGCGCGGCTTCGATCTCTTCTCCCTCGCGCTCGACCCGGCGCGCTTCCGCGACGCGCCCGAGTACGTAGACACCCGCCCCGCGCCGACCGAGAGCGAAGAGACCGCCGACGCGCTCGAGAGCACGCCCTACGACCCGTGGCCGACGCTGCGCCCGTTCGCGTACACGCTCGACCTGACGCCGGACGGCTTCGGGCAACAGCTCGGCGTGAGCACGACGGGCGGCGACGTCGTCGGGCTGCACTCCTACGCGGCGCGCCTCGGCGTCGGGCTGACGCGCGGCGACCTCAGCGTGGACCTGTCGTACGGCTATCACGGGCTGCCCGTCGCGCTCGGGGTGCACGCGTTTCGCGTGGTGTCGCCGGGCGGTGGCTTGCAGATCGGCGGCGTCGATCGCGCGTGGATCACCGACGACGTCGGCGTCGACGTGAGCGCGGGCTACTCGTTTCGGCGCGCGCTCTCGTCCGACTCGCTCACCGCGGGCTACTCGCTCACCTGGCTCGGCCAAGGCGAGCCGTTCGGCGGCGCGCTCGACCCGAACGATCCGGCGCCCATCCTGCCCGAGCAGGGCTTGCTCGCGCAGCTGCGCCTCGGCTGGGCGTACTCGAGCGTGCGCCGCTTCGGCTTCGACATCAGCGCGTCGGAGGGCGCGTACCTCGGCGTCACCGTCGCCGCGGCGGACCCGCTGCTCGGCTCGCAGTTCCGCAGCGTGTCGCTCTCGTTCGTGGCGCAGACGTTCCTGCGCAACCCGCTCTGGCGGCGGCACGTGCTCGCGATGCGCTACGCCGGCGGCATCAGCGAGGGCGATCTCGGGCGGCGCGGCGTCTTCGCCATCGGCGGCTACCCCGAGGTCGCGATCCTCGACTCGCTGACGAAGTTCATCCTGGTCGGCGGCACGGCGCTCCGCGGCTACGCGCCGAACGTCCGCTACGGCACGCAGTTCCACCTCGCGCAGGCCGAGTATCGCTTCCCGATCGTGACCGTGGAAGCCGGACCCGCGACCGTCCCCGTCTACGTCAGCCGCCTCTACGGCGGCGTGTTCCTCGACGTCGGCGACGCCTTCAACGGGCCGATCGACCTGTCGAAATTCTTGTTCGGCACCGGCGCCGAGGTCTTCCTCGACTTCACGCTCGGCTATTTTCTGCCGTTCACGCTGCGCCTCGGCGTCGCCCGCGGCCTCAGCGACGGCGGCGAGACGCAGTTCTACGCGAACATCGGCTCACCGTTCTGAGGTGCTGAGAGTCGCGCGCAGGGCACTGCGCGCTGTGGCGGGCTCAGGGCCCGGTGCCGCAGGTGCCGTCGGCCTGGCAGAAGTTCGCGCCGCAGCAGTCGGTGTCGAGCATGCAGGTCTGCAGATGCCGCTGGCAGCGCGGGCCCGCGTCAGGCTCGCAGACGTTGCCGCGCCCGTTGTGGTTCGCGTCCGCCTGATCGAAGTTCGCGTCGATCGGGCAGTTGTCGACGGTGTCCGCGAAGCAGTCGTTGTCGGTGTCCACGCCGCCGATGCCGACCGCCGCGTAGGCGTTGATGACGGAGCCGCAGTCCTCCGGCGTCACGCCGTGCAGCCCCTTCTGCGCGAAGCGGTACGCCGCGAGCCGCGTCGCGATGCGCGCGTCGACGGGCCGCGACGCGCCGCCCATGTACCAGGTGAGCGCGCGGAAGTGGATCTGCTCGGTCTTCTCGCGCCCGATGCCGCGGACGACGATGCCCGAGTCCGCGTGCGTGCCGCCCTCTGACATCAGGTACGTCGCGTGGTTGAACACGCCGCTGTTGCCGTGCACGCCGAGCTGATCGTTCGCGCTCGAGGGCAGCGTGCCCGCGGGCCACGTCGCGGCGCCGCTCATCGCGCGCGGCTGGCTGTGCGCGGTCGGGTCCGAGAAGCTGCGGATCACGCCGAGCGCGCTGCCCTCGCCGACGTCCCAGTCGTCGCGGTCGTACATCACGCCGAACACGTCCGCGTAGTGCTCGTTGAGCGCGCCCGACCAGGACACATACGGCAGGCGCGCGGTCTTCTCGACGAGCCCATGCGTCAGCTCGTGCCCGACGATGTCCGTCGTCGCGAGCCCGCCCATGATCCACAGCGCGTCGCGGTACCAGAAGGCGTTGTTCCGCGCGGTGTCGAAGTTCGCGAAGCTCGTGACCGTGCCGCCGCGACCGTCGTGCGCGTCGCGCTGGAAGGTGTTCCAGTAGTACGACCACATCCCGCCGACGAGGTCGTGCACGGTGGTCACCTCGCCCACCGGCGTCACGCCCGCGACCAGGCCGCTCTCCTCGTAGACGAGCAGCCCGCCGCCGGTGCGGAGGTTCGCGATGTCGGCGCTGTTCTGCGCGTCGTAGGTCTTGCGGTGCCGGGCCGAGCACATCTGCTCGAGGCGCAGCAGCTCCGTCCCATCGAGCGCGTCGATGAAGACGAGCGGCGCGCTCGCGGTGCCGAGCGCCTCGCCCTGGAGCTTCCAGGCGAGGCGGCTCGTCCCGCCGTCTTCGCCGGTGAGGAAGCCGACGTTCAGGATGGTCAACTCGCCCGGGCTCGTCACGGTGCCGGCGAGGCTCGCCTCGACCACGCCGCGGGCCGCGGACTCGCTGACGCTCGGGGTCGTGCTCGCCGGCGGCGCGGCGTCAGGCGTGTGCGTCGCCGCGGCGACCGCCTCGTCTGCGTCGACGTCGCGCTCCACGATGGCCGGTCCCGTCGCCTCCCGCGCGACTCGCTCCTCGACCGTCCCCGAGGGCGGGGCCGCGGGCGGGGTCGTCGTGCACGCGGCGAGCCCGGCGGCGAGCAGCGAGGTCGTACCGAGGAGGGAGCGACGAGCCTGGACCGAGCAAAGGAGGCGGATGGGCTGCGGGGTAACACACGCGCTGCACGTTTCCCGAAGCCCACAGACGACGACGGCGCCTGCGACGGTTCCCTCCGTGCGTGGAGGGCCGAGCCCTGCCTCAGCCCCGAGCGATCGACGGCTATGATCTATGTCCTGTCGGCGTCGGCTTGCCCGTGATCGATGAGCAGCACCAGAGGCTGCTCGGCCACATCAACGACCTGTCCGCCGCCGTCGAGGCGGGAGCCAGCTCGGACATCGCCCGGGTCGCGCTCGCGCTGATCGACTAGTCGCGCGTCCACTTCACCTACGAGGACGAGTACCTGCAGCGCCTCGGGGCCCCCGGGCGCGCGCCCGAC
>CAIUAC010000921.1 GCA_903896985.1 uncultured Sandaracinus sp. | reverse complement strand
GGAGCCGTGACGCTCGGCCCGCGTCAGGTTCGGTCGCGCGGACAGCTCTTCAGGCCGCCGACGTCAGCTCACTGCGCCGTGTCGAGGTAGATGCGCGCGCCGAGCGACGCGACCCACGAGCTGGCGGAGATCGTGTCGCCGCCGCCGCCCGCGATGAACGACGTGAACTGCCAGGAGCCGACGAGGTCGACGAGCGGCGCGCCGCCCGAGTCGGCGACGGCGTAGCCGAGCTCGAGGCCGAGCGGGACCGTCAGCGTGTCGCCGGGGCCGGGGTCGGACACAGCGAAGGAGAGGCCTGTCGAGATGCCGAGCCAGAAGTTGTCGGTCGCGTTGACGACGAGCGCGACGGGGATCGAGACGACCATCTGGTTCGGGTCCGAGGCGACGAACATCAGGAACGCGCCCGTGCGGAGCGCGACGGACGGCGACGCCTTCCACCAGATGGGCGCGCCCACCTGCAGCCGGAAGTCCCCCTCGACCGGGAGCCAGACCTCCGCGCGGGCGGCGACCTCCACGTCCCCGCCCACCATGCGGTACTGCCCATACACCGACGGATTGCCGTACTTGACCTCGGGTGAGAGCGTCAGCGGCAGCACCATGGCGCCGACCTCGAGGTCGTCGGTGATGCCGTAGCTGGCGCCCGCGGCCAGCCCGACGAAGACCTCCGTGCACGCCGAGAGCGTCCCCGCGGAGAAGCAGACTTTGACGAAGCCGAGCGACGCGTCGATGCGCAGCCGCCCTTGGTCGAGCGTCAGCGGACGCTGCGCGTTGACGAGCGAGTAGCCCTGCGCCGGTACGACGGCGCCTTCACCCGCCGGCATCACCGAGCCGTCCTGCGCTGCCGCGACGTTGCCCGCTCCACCCACCGCGACGACCGCGGCGAGCCACAACCACGACGACCCCATTCGACGATTCGATGAACGCATTTTCCCTGGCCTCTCTACCGCCCCAACGCGGGCGGAAGCGAGTCTGCGGGCACACGCTCGCAGACTCGTGAGAGGACTGTACCCACGGTCCCCCGGAGTACAAGAAGGCGGGCCCAGGTGCCGCCTCCCTTCGCGCTTCGCGCTTCGCGCCTCGTGCGGTCAGCCGCGCGCGCCGTCCAGGCGGGCGAGGCGGGCCTCGTCGGCGAGGTACTCCTCGTAGCGCATGTGCAGGTCGAAGATCTTCGGCTTGCCGTCCGGGCCGTGGCCTAGCTCGAGCACGCGCGTGATCAGCGAGTCGACGAATTGCACGTCGTGGCTGCTGACGATCAGGCAGCCTGGGAACTTGAGGAGGCCGTTGTTGAGCGCCGTGATCGACTCGAGATCGAGGTGGTTCGTCGGGCCATCGAGCAGGAGCACGTTCGGGTCGGTCAGCATCAGGCGCGCGAGCATGCAGCGCACCTTCTCGCCGCCGGAGAGCACCGACGGCGACTTCTTCGACTCGTCGCCGGAGAAGAGCATCCGGCCGAGGAAGCTGCGCACGAAGTTCTCGTCCTTGTTCTCCGAGAACGTGCGCATCCACTCGATCAGGTTCGGCTGCGAGCCGGCGCCCGACGCCGCGAAGTACTCGTCGTACTCCTTCGGGAAGTAGCCGAGGTTCACCGTGCGCCCCCAGCGCACCTCGCCCGCGTCCGGCTTCACCTCGCCGGACAGCACCGCGATCAGCGCGGAGGTCGCCGCCTCGCTCCCGGCGAGCGCGAGCTTCTCGCCGCGCGAGATGGAGAAGCTCAGGTTCTCGAACAGCACCTCACCCTCGCGCGACTTGCTGAGCCCCTCGGCGAAGAGCACCTCGCGCCCAAGCTCGCGCGTCGAGTCGAAGACGACGTACGGGTACTTGCGCGACGACGGCTTGATGTCCTCGAGCGTGATCTTCTCGAGCTGGCTCTTGCGCGAGCTCGCCTGCCGCGACTTGCTCGCGTTGGCGCTGAAGCGCTGCACGAACGCCTTCAGCTCCTTGAT
The DNA here is from genome assembly GCA_903896985.1 of uncultured Sandaracinus sp. GTDB lineage: Bacteria > Myxococcota_A > Polyangia > Polyangiales > JADJQN01 > CAIUAC01. Next base: position 1,357 of record CAIUAC010000921.1, on the reverse strand, counting down.
CTTGTCTTCCTTCTTCTTGTTCGAGTCCTGCCGCTGCCGGAGCGCGAGCTGGCTCGACTCGTACCAGAACGAGTAGTTGCCGCTGAAGAGCGTCACCTTGTGGAAGTCCACGTCGGCGACGTGCGAGCAGACCTTGTCGAGGAAGTGCCGGTCGTGGGAGACGACGATGACGGTGTTCTTGAAGTCGTAGAGGAAGTTCTCGAGCCAGAGGATCGAGTCGACGTCGAGGTGGTTCGTCGGCTCGTCGAGCAGGAGGATGTCCGGCTCGCCGAAGAGCGCCTGCGCGAGCAGCACGCGCACCTTCTCGCCGTCGTCGAGCTCCTTGACGAGCTTGTCGTGTCGGTCGGTGCCGATCTGCAGCGCGCTCAGCAGCGTCGCGGCCTCGGACTCGGCGTTCCAGCCGTTGAGCTCGCTGAACTCGGCCTCTAGCTCCGCCGTGCGCGCGCCGTCTGCGTCGTCGAAGTCGGCCTTCGCGTAGAGCGCCTCCTTCTCGGCCATCACGCGGTAGAGGCGCTCGTGGCCCATCAGCACGGCGGTCAGCGTCTTGACCTCGTCGAAGGCGAAGTGGTTCTGCCGCAGCATGCTGAGCCGCTGCCCCTTGCCGATGACGACCTTGCCGGAGGTCGGCTCCTGCTCGCCGGAGAGGCACTTGAGGAACGTGGACTTGCCCGCTCCGTTGGCGCCGATGAGGCCGTAGCAGTTCCCGGGCGTGAACTTGATGTCCACGTTCTCGAAGAGGATCCGGCTGCCGAACTGGAGAGAGAGCTTGTCGGTCGAGATCATGACGCGCCCCCACTAACCGCTCGGGGAGGTGGAGGCAACACGCCCGCGTGAGAGGTCGGCGCGCGCGGCGCTCAGAGGCAGGACTGAACGCGCGCCGTTCCGGTCGCGACGCAGAGCCCGCCGCGGTACGCGCACGACGCGAGGTAGGTGCCCGTCGCGCCGCACTCCGGCACCGCCGTCACCCAGCCGGGGGCGAGCGGCGCGCACGTCGTGAACAAGCGGCGGCAGGCGCCGACGGCGCTGAGGCTCGGCTGCTCGACCCCGTTGCAGTCGTAGTCGAAGTCGACGGCGGCCGCGGCGCCGGCGATCGCGGTGCTCTGGTAGACGGTCTGCGTCGGGAAGGCGGTGGCGTTGCCGTCGTTGCAGTCGGTGTTGGAGGCGTCGACGGGCGCGCGCGTCACCCACGCGCCGCTGCCCCCGGCGCAGCCCGTCAGCGTGGTCGCCGGGCGCGCGCAGGAGGTGATGCTCGTGGCGCCCGCGGGCGCGAAGTTGTCGCCGTCGCAGTCGGCGAACCAGAGCGTCGCCTCGTCCTCGTCGACGAGGCCGTCGCAGTCGTTGTCGAGCCCGTCGCAGC
>CAIUAC010000920.1 GCA_903896985.1 uncultured Sandaracinus sp. | reverse complement strand
GCTCGGCGAGCGGCAGGATATCGTCGGGGCGCGACCGCAGCGGCGGCACCGTCAGGCGCACCACGTCGAGCCGATAGAGGAGGTCCTTGCGCAGCGTGCCCGCGGCCGTCGCGGCGTCCACGTCGCGGTTCGTCGCGGCGACGATGCGCACGTCGACGGGCAGCAAGTCCGTCCCGCCGACGCGCTGCACGACGCGCTCTTGGAGCACGCGCAAGAGGCGCGTCTGCGTGCCGAGCGGCAGCTCCCCGAGCTCGTCGAGGAACAGCGTCCCGCGGTTCGCCGACTCGAAGTAGCCGATGTGCTTGGCGTGCGCGCCGGTGAAGGCGCCGCGCTCGTGACCGAAGAGCAGCGACTCCGCGAGCGTCTCCGGGATTGAGGTGCAGTCCACCGCGATGAACGGCGCCGCGCTCCGGCGGCTGCGCGCGTGCACGCGCCGCGCGATCACTTCCTTGCCGACGCCCGTCTCGCCGACGATCAGCACCGGGACATCGCTCCGCGCCGCGCGCTCGGCGAGGGCGACGATGCGCAACATCGCCGGGTCACGCGCGAGCAGCAGCGCGTCGTCGATGCTCGCGCTCGGGCTCGTCGCGGGGTTCGTGCCGGGGCGCGGGATCACGGCGATGACGACGCGCGCGCCGCCGATCGCGATCTCTGCGCCGCTGCTGAGCGCGAGCGTCCCCTCGACGCGCGTGCCGTCCACGTACGTGCCGTTCTTGCTGCCAGCGTCGATCAGCCAGACCTCGTCGCCGCCGTCCCAGCGCAGCGTCGCGTGCAGGCGGCTCGCGGCGACGTCGTCGAGCGCGATCCCGCTCGAGCGGCTGCGCCCGAGTGAGACCTCGACTCCACGCGGCAAGACGACGGTCGCCCCGCCGAGCAGCGCGGCGAGAGCGCGGGGCTCGTCGTCGGCAGGCTCGGGGGGCGGCGCATCTCGAGTGGGGTCGTCCGCGGTCGGCGGCCGGGTCATCGTGCGTCGGACAGTATCAGGCTGCCGCCGAGTCGGTGGGACTCAGCGGCAGGCCGATGATCACGGGCAGGTACGGCTGTCGACGCAGATCGTGTCGGACGTGGTCGTCGGGTAGAGGCAGCAGAGCCCACCGCCGCGGCACACATCGCACGGACACGAGGTGCAGCCGGCGGCCGTGTTGAAGGCGCGGCAGCGGCCGCCCGCACAGACCTCGTCGACCGCGCAGCCGTTGCCGCAATCGCCGCAGTTGAGCGGGTCCGTGTTGAAGTCCACGCAGGAGTTGCCGCACTGGTCGAAGCCGCCGCAGCCCGAGACGCAGGAGCCGCCCGAGCAGCGGGGCGAGCCGCCGCCGCAGCCATTGCCGATCGAGCCGCAGTTGTTCGGGTCGGACTGCAGGTCGATGCAGTTTCCGCGGTCGAGCGTCAGCCCCGGGCGGCAGACGCAGTTCCCGGCGACGCAGTACTCGGTGTCCGCGCAGCCGTTGCCAGGCGAGCCGCAGTTGTTCGGGTCACGCGTCGTGTCGACGCAGCCGCCGCCGGGCGTCGGCGTGAGCCCAGCCGGGCAGCTGCACACCCCGGACACACAGCTCGTGCCGAAGCCGCAGTTCATGCCGCAGCCGCCGCAGTTGCGCGGGTCGGTCGCGACGTTCGTGCAGTTACCGCCGCAATCCAGCTGCCCGGGGCCGCACTGGCAGAGGCCGGACACGCAGGTCGAGCCCATCGGGCAGTTCATGCCGCAGCCGCCGCAGTTGTTCATGTCGGTCGAGACGTCCACGCAGGTCGTCGTGCCGCCGCCGCTCGCGCACACGATCTGGGACGCGGGGCAGGTGCAGACGCCAGCGTTGCAGGTCGAGCCGGTCGCGCAGGAGTTGCCGCAGGTGCCGCAGTTGAGCGGGTCGTTCATCAGGCCGGTCGTGCAGCCGCCGCCGCAGTCCGTCGTCCCCGCGGGGCAGGTGCACGCGCTCGCCAGGCAGATCGCGCCGGGGTTGCAGACGTTGCCGCAGGTGCCGCAGCTCCGCTCGTCGCTCGCTAGGTCGAAGCAGCCGTTGCGGCAGCTCGTCGCGGGCGACGGGCAGGTGCACGCCCCGGAGACGCACGTCTCGCCGGTGTTGCAGTTGTTGCCGCACGAGCCGCAGTGATCGACGCTCGAGGAGAGGTCGGCGCAGTCGGGGCCGCAGGTCACGAGGCCGGCTGCGCACGCGCAGACCGAGCTCGTACAGGTCTGACCGACCGCGCAGGCGTCGCCGCAGGCGCCGCAGTTGGCGTCGTTCGAAGCGGTGTTGACGCACGCGCCGCCGCAGCTGATGAGCGGTGACGCGCAGGTGACCGGGGGCGCATCGACGGCCGCGCCGTCGAGCGTGCCGCCGTCTGCCACCGCGCCGTCGGGGAGGGGAGGGGGCGGGAGGGAGGTCGAGGTTCCTGTGCAGCCGACGACCGCGGCCGCCGTGAGGACGACCAAGGCGAAGGCGAATCGAGCTAGAGTGGCGGTCCGAACGAGCGGGAGTGGAGTCATGGCCCGACCCTCGCAAGAGGACCGTGCCGGACCCCAGGAGGCTGCGCAGTATGGGCACCGAGACGAGCCAGAACCCGAGTGAGAACGCCCGCTTACGCGGCACTCCTCAGTATTTTTCGGGGCCCCCGCTCTGTGCAAACTTCGTACAGCTGTCCCTTCGCTGCACTCTCGGCGCCCTGCTCGCGGTCGCCGCGCTCGGCTGCGACCCACCCGCTACGCCCCCGCCGCTGACCTCCGACGGTGGCACCGTCGTCAGCGGCACCCGGCTCGTCGTCGCCGTCCGCCTCGCCGTCGGGGGCGAGCCCTGGGAGTCCCTCGACGCGCCCGCGCTCGGTGACGACTTCCACGTCGCGCAGCTGACCCTCGCGGTCGCCGGCGCGCGCTCGCCGAGCGACCGAGTCGACCTCCCGGTGCCGCAGAGCAGCGGCCCGACGCGCCTGTCGCTCGTCGGAGGTCCGCGCGACGTCGAGCTCGTCGGCGCGTCCCCGGCGACGTACGGCCGCGCGGTGCTCGATCTCGCCCCGCCGACGGCAGGCGCGCCCTCGATCGAGCTACGCATCACGCACGGCGCGGTGACCTACGAGATCGTCAGCACGCGCCCGATGACCCTCGACGCGCCGTGCGCCGGGGAGGCCGTTCAGCTCGATCCCGACATGGTCGGCGTGCTGCGACTCTCGCTCCCGACCGAGGACCTGATCGAGGTGCTCGCCGATCTCGAGCCGACGGGCGCGACCACGGTGCGCATCGACGCGACGACCGCGCCGGAGGTGCTCGCGGAGGTCGAGCGCGTCCTCGCCGAGGCGTGGCGAGCCGACTGCCGCGTCGCACCGGAAGAGCACCCGATGTCCCCCTCGCTCTCCGCAGAGCCTGCGGACGCGCCCTGAATTCTCCCGGCGCGCGCGGCGTGTGACGCGATACCATCGCGCCACGAGCCCCCCGGGAGAATCCGTCGATGCACCGCACCTCCGTCCTTCTGCGCCTCCTCGCGCCCGCGCTCCTCTTGCTCGTCGCCTGCGGAGATGACGACGCCACGCCGATGGTCGACGCGGGGACGCCCCCCGTCGACGCGGGCGGGCGCCGGGACTTCGGCGTCGTCATCGACGACCCCGTGCCGCTCTCGTATTGCCCGGGCGGCGCCGACTGCCCCGCCGCGGGCGACGACGTGCTCTACGCGGGCGCCGGCAAGGTGGACATCACCGCCGACCTCACGAACGTCGACTACCAGACCGTCGACGTGAACGGCGACGGCTCGTTCGATCCGGGCGGCGGCGACGAGTTCATGGACAAGAACGGCAACGGCGTCTTCGACGGCGTCTGGATCGCCGGCTACGGCAGCGCGCGCGGCGCCTCGGGCGTGCTCAACCAGCAGTGGGCGCGCGCGATCGCGCTCCGCACCAACGGCACCACGCTCGTCCTCGTCGCCATCGACGTCGTCGGCTACATGAAGGACGACATCGACACGGCGCGCGGCTACGCGCGGGAGATGGGCGTCGACTTCGACCATCTGCTCGTCTCCTCGACGCACACGCACGAGGCGCCCGACACCATCGGTCAGTGGGGCCCGAGCCCCGGCGTCACCGGGCGCGACGACGCCTACAACGACCGCATCAACCGCGCGATCGCGACGGCCGCGAAGCAAGCCGTCGACGCGCTCCAGCCTGCGCACATCCAGTACACGCACTTCGACGTGCGCGCGATGGAGGGCGGCACCAACCGCTACGTCGGCGACGGACGCGACCCGAACATCCTCGACGACGAGGCGCGCCTGATCCGCCTGACGCCCGCCGCCGACGAGGCGACGACCATCGCGACGCTCGTGAACTTCGCCGCGCACCCCGAGTACGGCGGCAGCGAGAATCAGCTGCTCTCGAGCGACTACGTCCACTACCTGCGCGACGGCATCGAGAACGGCGTCCCCGCGCCGTCGCCGATGGAGACCGACCTGCCCGGCGTCGGCGGCGTCTGCGTCTTCTTCCAGGGCGCGCTCGGCGTGCAGATCGGCCCCGCGCGCACGACGCCGCTCGACTTCGACGGCACCACCGCGCTCGACCGGCGCTCCGCCGAGACGACCATCGTGCTCGGCACTCGCCTCGCGCAGCAGACGCTCCGCGCGCTCTCGGACACGAGCGGCGTCGTCACCGACGAGACCGCCGCGCTCGCGTACCGCAACTACAACCTCAAGCTGAAGATCCAGAACACGCTCTTTCAGCTCGGCAACCAGCTCGGCGTCTTCTCGCGCACGCTCTACGCCTACAACCCCGGTCGCCCCGCGAGCGCGACCAACGTCCCTTGGCTCGAGACGGAGATCGCCGTCCTCGACATCGGCCGCGCGCGCATCGTCACGGCGCCCGGCGAGCTCGACCCGATGCTCTTCCTCGGCGGCAAGGACGGCTCGTACACGCCCGCCGGCGCGCCCGTCGTCGACCTGACGGCCGAGAACCCGCCCAACCTCGACCTCGCGCCCGACGACGGCTACCTGAGACAGCGCGCCACCGACGCGCGCCCCTCGGCCGAATACGTGTTCCTGTTCGGCTGCGCGGAGGACTTCTTCGGCTACCTCGTCCCCGAGTTCGACTATCAGCTCGGCGCGTCGCCCTACATCACGGAGGCCCCGGGCTCGCACTACGAGGAGCAGAACAGCCTCGGGCCCGAGGCGTGGCCGCGCCTCGAGGAGAAGATGCGCGCCCTGATCGCCTGGGTGCCGCCCGCTCCCTGACAATTCGGTCGCGGACCCGCGGCGATTGCGCGCGACGGTTGACATCGCGCGCGCTCCGGGACTGAATGCGGCCGATGTCTTTCCAGTCCCGCACGCAGCGGTCGGCCGGTTCGCTCGTCGCCCTCGTGCTCGCCGCGCTGGTCCTCGTGACCTGGCGCAGCGCCGCGCGCGCCGAGCCCGAGACGCGCGTCTACCTCAACGGCACGCCGACCCCGGTCTACTTCAACGACGGCGACAGCTTCCGCGTGCTGTCGGGCCCGCTCACCGGCAACAAGGCGCGCCTCGGCGGCTACAACACGCTCGAGAGCTTCGGCCCCGCGCACCAGTGGGGCACCTGGCACCCCTGGGAGCTCTACGTCAACGCCAAGATGGCGACGCTCAACGCGCGCCGCGGCGTCTGGCACTGCACGAGCGACATGAGCCGCGACGGCTACGGGCGCACGCTCTGGAGCTGCCCGGACCTCGCCGTCGACGACGTCCGCAAGGGCCTCGCGCACGTGTACAGCGTCGACGACCAGCCGGGTCGCATCGAGATCATCCGCGCGCAGCGCCTCGCGATCGCCGAGCACCGCGGGATGTGGTCGCACGGCGTCCCCCAGTTCATCGTCACCTCGATCCACTCGGCGAGCGAGTCTCCCGATCGCGATTACTCCTACAACCGGATGATCTCGACGCGCGACGGGCACTCCGACTCGATGAAGCATCACGAGAACTACGACGAGTGCCAGATGGTCTGCATGACCGAGAAGCAGGTCGACTACGCCCGCGTCGACGCCGTCGCCGCGCAGCTTCGTGAGGACCGCACGCTCGCCGCCGCCATCGCGAGCACCGCCGCGACGACCCCGCCGCGTCAGCCCGCCGAGGACAGCCACAACGGGCCGATCCCCGCGATCGCGTCCCTCGCGGACCTCGACAACCTGCACCTCTCGAACGCCACCGCGTTCTTCCTGCGCCACGACGAGCTCCCGCAGTGGGTCCCGCCGAACGCCCTCGCGCCGCTCACCCGCGCGCTCGCCGCCGCCAAGGCGTCAGGCGCGCTCGGCACGGTCACCGAGGCGCCGGGCTCGTGCATGCTCAACGTCAGCTTCAACCGGCGCTACGGCATGAACCAAGCCGCTTGCCTCAGGCACTGATCCCCATGCGCATCTCCTCGTTTTCTCTGCTCGTCCTCGCCGTCTCCTTCGCAGGCTGTTGGGTGGATCCGGGCGTCCTCGTCCTCGGCTACGAGACCAACGACGAAGCCTGCTCCAATGGCGTCGACGACGACCGCGACGGTCAGACCGACTGTCAGGACGACGACTGCCTGCGCCGCTCGACTCTCTGCGGTGAGTTCATCCCGCTCGTCCCGCCCGACGAGCCCGAGGACAACTTCGGCGCCTGCAACGATCACATCGACAACGACAACGACGGTCGCTTCGACTGCGGTGATCCGGGCTGCCAGGCGATCCCCGAGAACTGCTGCTCCAACGAGTTCACCGACGAGCGCTGCAGCGACGGACTCGACAACGACGCCAACGGCTTCGTCGACTGCCGCGACTTCGGCTGCAGCCACGGGATGTACGTCACCGTCTGCGACGCTGAGCTCGACTGCGCCGACGGCAAGGACAACGACGGCGACCTCGCGGCGGACTGCTCGGACGGCGACTGCTCAGGCGTCGCAGGGCCCGGCGGCACCCCGTGCCCCGCGCTCACGCCGGAGACCACCGCGGAGCTCTGCAACAACGGCCTCGACGACGACGGCAACGGCTACACCGACTGCCGCGACCGCGGCTGCTCGCGCTCGACCGACCCCGCGGTGATGGCGATCTGCTGCCCCGGCGGCCCCGTCGCCGAGAACACCGTCGCGCTCTGCTCGGACGGAATCGACAACGACTGCAACAGCTACTCGGACTGCGACGACTTCAGCTGCACGCGCTCGCCGAATCCCGACGCGGTCGCGTACTGCATGAACCTGCCCACCGAGGACACCGTCGAGAAGTGCACGAACGGCCTCGACGACGACAACAACGGCTTCGTCGACTGCGGGGACTTCTCCTGCTCGCAGTCGACCGACCTCGCGGTGCAGAGCGCGTGCTTCGAGAGCGCCAACCCCGCGAGCTGCGCAGACGGCATGGACAACGACCAGGACGGCTTCACCGACTGTGCCGACTGGGACTGTTACTACAACCCCTCGGTCATCACGGCCGGCACCTGCGACCACGCATATCCGGTGTGCCAGTGATTCACGAGCCCTTCGCCACGACCCCCACGAAAGACGCTGAGAGAATGACGCGCTCGATGACCCCGACGGCCCGCATGGCCGCGCTGCTCGCAATCCTGCCCTTGACCCTCGTCGCGTTCGCCGCGCCGCTCCGCGCGCAGGTCCCGACGCAGCAGCCGCCGCAAGCCGATATGCAGGCGCCGACCGAGGTCGCGCCCCCCGTCGAGGCTACGCGGCCCGAGCACGAGACGAACTGCACCGATCGCCGCGACGACGACGGCGACACGATGGTCGACTGCGCGGACGCCGACTGCTTCCACAACGCAGCGTGCGAGTCCGGGCAGGGCCTCGAGAACACGAACACCGCCTGCAGCGACTGGATCGACAACGACGGCGACGGCGCCATCGACTGCGACGACGACGACTGCGCGGGCCCGGGCGTCACGCGCTGTCGCGGCTCGGCGCAGGGCGCGGCGGCGGGCGGCGGGAGCTCGCAGCAGCAGGCCGGCCTCGACGAGGACATCCCCGAGCTCGGCGCGGGCATGAGCGTCGAGGACCTGATCGGCACCGGCGGCGACATCGACGGTGAGCGCTCCGACGAGGTCTGCGCGGACGGCATCGACAACGACGGCGACGGCCGCACCGACTGCGCCGACTTCGGCTGCCGCTTCGACCCGCAGGTCACCGTCTGCAGCAGCGCGCCCGGCATCCGCTTCTCGGCGGTCGTCGGCGTCGGCCTGACCTTCCAGAGCGACTCGCTCTCGGCGGGCGCAGAGGCCGCGGGCCTGCCGACCCCGCCGGACGTCTGGGACGCGCGCTTCTCGCGCATCCAGCTCCGCGCGCTCGGCCCGATCCCGTTCATCCAGAACAGCTTCTTCCTCATCAACCTCCGCGCCGAGCGCACGCCGCGCCTGACGTTCGCGATGTTCCAGATCCCGCTCGGCACGCACGGGCACTATCTCAACATCAACAGCGGCTCGGGCTCGATCTCGTCGGCCCTGATCACGAGCGCGTCGAAGCAGCTCCTCCTCGACCCCGCCTACTACGTCTACTCGGCCTTCGAGCAGGGCAACGGCGCGTCGGTCGAGGTCGGCGGCCCGATCGGCGACGGCACGGTCAACTACCGCGCGTTCGCCGCGGGCGGCTCGGGCAACTCGACCGGCAACGTCGGCGGCTCGTACTTCACGAGCAACGACCGCAACTTCACCTACACCGTCGGCGGCGCGGCGACCCTCAACCTCGTCGGTCGCTACAACCGCTTCGACTCGCCGTTCCTCTACACGCCGGCGCCGCTGACGATGGCCGTCGCCCTCGGCGTCAAGTGGGACCAGCGCGCCGTCGAGCGCTTCGTCGCGTGGAACGCCTTCTTCATCACGCGCTACTCGCGCTTCGTGTTCACGGTCGAGCACTACGGCAAGCAGGAGATCTCGGACGGGATCAACGCCTTCGCGCCCGCGTGGAACGCGCAGCTCGGCGCGCTCATCGTGCCGAAGCTCCTCCTGCTCTCCGCCGACATCGGTGGCTTCTATCCGCAGGACCCGGCGTGCGCCGCGACCGACACCTGCGCCTACAGCTCCTCGACGATCAAGCGCCCCTTGGCGGAGTTCCAGTGGCGCCTCGGCGCGCACCTCTACTGGTACAAGAACATCGCCCTTGCGTCGTTCGTCTACACGAACCGCACGATCGAGGCGAACCCCAGCAACACCTCGGCGCCGGTCAACGAGCAGTCCGGGCGCTTCGAGATCCAGTTCCGGTACTGAGCCAGGCGATCCGCTACACTGAGCCTGCCGTGCGCTTACCCTTCGTCGTCCTCTCGCTGTCGTCCGTCGCCCTCGTCGCCTGCATCAACACGCGGGGGCCGATCGTCGCGACGGACGCCGGTGTGGTGGACCTGGGCTCGGGGGACCTGGGCCCGCCGGTCCCCTACGACCCGGTCAACGGAATGCCGTTCACCGGGCCGCTGCTCCTCGACGACGCGCGCGTGATGGCGGTCGACCCCTCGACGCTGCGGCACGGCGACTCGCCCTGTCACGCGCCCGCGCTCGTGCAGGTGATCCGCGGCGTCGACGGTGACACTCTGCACGTCGCAGG
>CAIUAC010000919.1 GCA_903896985.1 uncultured Sandaracinus sp. | reverse complement strand
TCGCGCCCGCGTTCGCGTCGGCGAGCACGCTCCGCGACGAGGCGCTCGGCGTGACGCTCGCCGCGCCCTTCGCGCGCGCGGGCGACGTCGAGACGCCGCTCGGCAACCTCCTCGCCGACCTCGTGCGCGAGAGCGCCCCGGGCGGCGCCGACATCGGCATGGTCAACGGCGGCGGCATCCGCACGGCGCTCCCCGCGGGCCCGCTCACCTACGGCGCGCTCTACGAGACGTTCCCATTCGACAACCGCTTCGCGACGCTGCCGCTGCGCGGCGTGGACCTCCGCCGCCTGCTCACCGCGAACCTCGTCGCCGAGGAGAGCCTGCTCTCGATCGCCGGCGTCCGCGTCGAGGCGCGCTGTCATGGGGGCGCGCTCGAGGCGCGGCTCTTTCGGCTCGGTGGGCCCAGGGATGGCCGCCCGATCCGCGACACCGAGGTGCTGCGCGTCGCGACGAGCGACTTCGTCGCGACGGGCGGCGACGAGCTGCTCGCCACGATGGTGCGCCCGGCCGACATCTCGATGCCCGACGATGGACCGAACATCCGCGACGCGAGCGCCGCCGCGCTCCGTGCGCGCGGGGGCACGCTGCGCCCCGACGACCCTGCGCTCTTCGACGCGGCGCACCCGCGCTGGCACTACGCAGGTACGCGCCCCGTGCAGTGCGTCGCTGCGTCGGCGACGCCTCCCGCCGTCGCTGCGCCCGCCGCGCGCTGAGCCGCCCTCAGCGCCGCGCCGTCACGGGGACTCGCAGACGAAGTCGTTGCCCTTGCCGCAGCTCGAGTCGTTCCACGCGTCCGCGTCCCAGGCGTTGATCTCGACGCAGTCTTCGTCGCCCGAGTTGTTCGGCTCGCCCGCGCGCCAGCTCCGGAACTCGCTCGTCGAGCCGCTGTTCCAGACGAACGCGCCCTCGGTCACCGCGTCGGTCAGCCCGATCCACCACGGCTTGGTCGCGTCGTAGCTCCGCGCCGCGCTCTGCAGCCACGCGCTCTCGGCGGTGTCCTCGACCGTCGCGAGGTGGTAGCCGACCCCGACGCAGCCCGCCTCAGCCGCCGCGAACGCTGTGCCCGCCGCGCAGAACAGGTACGCGTGCGTGCCGCGCCGCCGCATCGTGCAGGGGCACGCCGCCGCGCCATCGTCCACCGCCGCGCTGCAGTCGTTGTCGAGGCCGTCGCACGTCTCGGCCGCCCCCGTGTACACGCTCGCGTGCGTGTCGTCGCAGTCGTCGACCGGCACCTCGAGATAGCCCGCCGGCGCGCTGCACGCGCGGACCGAGCCGATGCCGGTCGCGTGGCCGTCGCCGTCGGCGTCCGGGTAGAAGATGCGCGTGTCGACCGCGTCCGCCTCGTCGATGGCGCCGTCGCAGTCGTCGTCCACGGCGTTCCCGCAGACCTCGCGCGAGTCGGGCGTCATGTCGGTGCAGCGCCGCGCGCCCGTGTCGCAGAGGAAGACACCCTCCGCGCAGCGGTCGCGGTCGGGGCCGTCGCACGCCATGCCGATCGTCGGGTCCCCGGAGCCGTCCTCGGTGGCCGGGTCGCAGTCGTCGTCGAGTCCGTTGCAGGCGTCCGGCGCGATGACGCACTCACAGCCGTTCGCCGGATCGCCGTCGACGTCGACCGTGCCCGGCGCGCAGACGCTCGCGTCGACGCCGAGGTCGTCGGCGGGCGGCGCGTCGATGGGCTCAGCGTCGTCGCTCGCGTCGAGGCTCGCGTCGGGGTCGAAGAGCGCGCGTCCCGTTCGGTCCACGGTGCAACCAGCCGCCGTGACGAACACGGCGACACAGAGCGGCACGGCGAGACGCCAAGCGAGCGACACCCTGAGCACGGCGCGAGTCTACACGCTTCCCAACGCGGCGCGTCACTCCTCGCGCAACTCGCGCTCGCGCCGTCAGACCTTGCGGTAGACGCCGACGACGACCCCGAGCACCTGCGTGCCGCGCCAGTCGTTCCGCGGCACGAGGATCGGCGCCATCGTCGAGTTCTCGGGCTGCAGGCGGATGTGGTCCTTCTCCGGGAAGTACCGCTTGCACGTCGCCTCGTCGCCGACGAGCGCGACGACGATGTCCCCGCGCTTGGCCTCGAGCTGCTTGCGGACGAAGACGTAGTCGCCGTGGTGAATCCCCGCCTCGATCATCGACTCGCCGCTGATGCGCAGGCCGAACACGTCCCGCCCGCTGCCGCCGAGCAGCATCCGGTCGATGCGCACGCGGTCCTCCGCGTCGGTGTGCGAGAGGTCGACCGCCTCGCTCAGCGCGCCGGCGGCGACGCGCCCGAGGATCGGCACCTCGACGGTGTCCTCGTTCGAGTCGTCGTGCCCACCCGTGTCGTTCGCCGCTTGGCCGTTGGCGCCGCCGTCGCGCAGCCCAGCGAGCGCTGCCTGGGCGAGGGCGGTCGGGCGCAGCGTCCGGGACTTCATGTCCTCGCGCGTGAGGAAGCCCTTCCGCTCGAGCGCGCGGAGGTGGTCGTTCACCCCGTTGGTGCTGCGGATCCCCATGAAGTTGCCGATCTCGCGGAGCGTCGGCGGGTAGCCGTTCTCGTCGATGGCGCTGAGGATGTAGTCGAGCACTTTCCGTTGCCGCTCGGTCAGCTGTTGCATGGCGCGCTTCCTTTTCACTGCGTGCTCGCTGCGGGGCGAGTGCTCCTCGACCGCGGCGACGAGGGCCACCTGCACAGATGGACCCTGGCCGTCCGGATAGGTCGCACGAGTGAAACCACGCTTTCCGGGGCGTGTCAAATGATCAGGGCTGCGCAGATGCCCGGGTGTGGGCTCAGCGACGCCAGCTCAGGGGCGCCAGCGCAGGGGCGCCAGCTCAGGGGCGCCAGCTCAGGGGCGCCAGCGCAGGTCCGCGTCCGACGCCGCCTCGCACTCGCTCGCGGGCAG
>CAIUAC010000918.1 GCA_903896985.1 uncultured Sandaracinus sp. | reverse complement strand
GGCGTGTCGCTCGCGGCGGGGGCGCTCGTCGCTGGGCTGACCGTGCTCGCGACCCGCGTCCTCGTCCGACGGGCGGCGTGGGCGCGGCGGCTCCACACGGACTTCCGCGCGCTGCTCGGGCCGCTGACGGGCGCCGAGATCGCGGCCTATGCGCTGCTCTCGGGCATCGCGGAGGAGCTCTTCTTTCGCGGCGCGATGCAGCCAGCGTTCGGGCTCGCGCTCACGGCGCTGCTCTTCGGCGCGGTGCACTTCGGCCCGAGCGGTCGGTTCTGGGTGTGGACCGCCTGGGCGGGCGTGATGGGCCTCGTGTTCGGAGCGCTCGTGGCGCTGACCGGCAACCTCTACGGCGCGATGCTCGCGCACTTCCTGATCAACTACGAGAACCTGCACTTCATCGACGCCTACGATCCCGGCGCGAGCGCGCTCGACGAGGAGCTGCGCGGACGCGCGGCCGATGCGTCGGCGCCGCCCAAGCTGAGCGGCACCCGCGTGCGCACCGGGCGCTGACCGCGAACGGCTACTCGAGCGCGACGCTCAGCTCGTACCCGGCGCGGTTCCCATGGCCGCCGTCCCGCACGAAGAGCGTGTACCAGCCCGGCTGAACGACGCGGCCGATGTTCTCCGCGGGGGTCTCCCCGTGCGAGGCGACGATCAGCTCCGTGCGGATCGAGCGCAGCTCGAGGTCGAGGTCCGTGTGATCGACCGCGCGACCGCTGCCTTGCAGCCTCAGGTGCGCGACGAGGAAGCCCGCGCGCTCGACGTGCACCCTGTAGGCGTTGACGGCGTCGAAGCCGTTCTCGGGACGCGCGGTGCCGCCGCTCGGCGCCGGATTCGAGAGCCCGTCGATGGTGCCCGTCGCGCGGCCGGGCAGCGCGAGCAGATGCGGCCAGCGGGGCTCATCGACGTCGGGGACCATCGACGGCGGCTGCGTTCCCTGCGCGAGCATCTCCTTCAGCGGCAGCGCGCCGACGGCGTTCGTCCGCACGAGATAGCGCAAGAAGCCCGCGAGCTCGGGGATCGCGCCGGGCTCTTGGGCGAGCGTCATCATCGCGCGCAGCACGACCGCGGGCCCGAGGGCGACGCCGTCAGCGTCGGCGTCGGGGATGCCCTCGACCCCGTCGGTCAGGTCCCAGAGCACCTCCGAGACGCCCATCTCCGAACCCGGGCCGACGGGACCGACCAAGCCGCGCTCGAGATCGTGGTCGACGCGCAGCGAGCCCGTCGGCTCACGCCCGATCGTGTCCCGATACGCCGGATCACCGAGCACGCTCGTGGCGAACCAAGTGGCGCGCCCCTCCTCCCAGGCGACGCCGGGGTCGACGAGCGTCCCCGAGGGATGCATCCCGCCGATCGACGAGTCGGAGGAGAGCCGGTCGAACACGAAGTGCCCGAGCTCGTGCAGGATGATCGCCTCGTCGTGATCATCCGTGTCCGTGTCTCGGTACCGCCCTGGGTCCCCGCCCATCAGCTCGAGCGCGTACCGCCCGGAGCCCGCGGGACGCTCCCCGTGATAGAAGCTCCACGCGCTCGTGCCCTCGCGCACCCAGTAGACGAAGAGCGGCGGGAGGTCGCGCCCGGTCCAACGCGCCGCGGCATCGAGCCCACGCAGCAGCGTGTCGAGGATGTGAAACGCGCCCCCGGAGCCGTTGCGATCCTCGTCGCGCGCCACCAGCTCGAGCGTGCGCGAGCTGAGCCCGGTGAGCGGCACGAGCACCTCGTGCAGCGTCCGCCCGAGCGAG
>CAIUAC010000917.1 GCA_903896985.1 uncultured Sandaracinus sp. | reverse complement strand
GAGCTCGACGACGGCGGCGACGAGCCCGACGTCGCGCGAGAGTCCGCCCGTGATCATCACGGTGCCCTCCGCGCCGACCGCGCGAATCAGCTGCAGCAGCCGCCCTGCGATGCTGATGTGAATCCCCTTGAGGATGTCCGCCGTGGGAATGCCACGCGCGACCATGTTGATGACGTCCGTCTCCGCGAGGACCGCGCAGATGCTCGACACCTTCTCTGGATTGGCGCCGGCGCGCGAGATCTCGCCGACGTCCTCGAGCGGGACGCCGAGATAGCGCGCGATGTTCTCGAGGAACTGCCCGCTGCCGCTCGCGCACTGGCTCGTCATGCGATGAGAGACGACGCGCCCCTCGTCGGTCATGGCGAGCGCCCGCGCGTGCAGCGCGCCGACGTCGAGCGCGGAGCGCACCGCGGGATTCAAGAACAGCGCCCCGCGCGCGTGCGTGGTGATGCTGTAGAAATGCCCCGTACGGAACTCGACGCTGTCGCCGTCTCCCGTGCTGGCGATGTAGTCGAGCTGCGCCGGATCGACGCCCGCCGCGGTGCACGTCTCCGCGAAGGCGAGCTTGACGACCTCGTACACGTTGCGGCGCCGAATGCGCTGGACGGTGGTGCCGAGCAGCTCCGGCTCCGCCCCCGCCCGACTGCGCATCAGGGCGACCTTCACGTGGCTCGCGCCGGGGTCGATACCGACCGTCAGGTGTCCGTTCTTGCTCTGGGTCATGGCGCGTTCCTCTTCTTCTCTAGGCTGATCACTGCGCCATCGCCGCTTGCACGAAGCTCGGCATCACCGCCGGACGCCCGGCGCGCACGTCGTCGAGACCGAACATCGCTGCCCCGAGCGCGCCCATGAAGATGGAGTCGCTGTGCGCGTTGATCGTGATCCCAGCGCCGTAGTTTTCCTCGACGAGCTCGCCGAGGACCTTGGTCGCCATCGGGTTGCGGCAGACGCCGCCCGTGAACGTGAACTCGTTGTCCACGCCGCCCGAGCGCGCGATCAGCGACATCGCGCGCAGCATGATCGAGCGATGGAGCCCCGCGAGGATGTCCTCGCGGCGCTCGCCGAGCGCGAGCCGCTCGCGGAGCTCCGCGCCCGCGAACACGGTGCACGTCGAGTTCACCTTCACGACGCGATGCGCCTCGAGCGCGAGCGGACCTAGCTCGTGCAGCCCGAGGTTCAGCTCGTCCGCGATGTAGCCGAGATAGCGCCCACAGCCCGCCGCGCAGCGATCGTTCATCTGGAAGGAGGTGACCACTCCGGCGTCGTCGACCTGAATCGCCTTCGTGTCCTGCCCGCCGATGTCGAGCACGGTGCGCGTGCCCGGGAACACGCGGTGTGCGCCGCGCCCATGACAGAGGATCTCGCTCTTCACGGCGGACTTCGGGAACGGCAGCGTCTGCCGCCCGTAGCCCGTGCCGACGAAGGAGATCTCCTCGATCGGCTCCGCCGCCGCGCGCCCGATGGCGCGGGTCAGCGCCGTGCGCCGCAGCTCGTCGCTCTCGGTGCCGAGGAGCCGCGCCCCGGCGCGCGTCAGGAGCGCGCCGAACGGACGCGCGGTGAGGCGCGTCTCGACGTCGAGGATGGCCCGATCGAAGAGCCCGACGAGGCGCTCGAAGCCGATGCCGTCCCGCGACGCGATCTTCTCTGCGCCCGCCATGAAGCCCGCCGCCGCGAGATCGCGGAAGAAGTCGCTTCGGCGCGCGCCCACCTCGGAGAACAGCGCGGGCGCCTCCGCGACGATCCCGTCGATCACCTCGTGCGCCGCGGCCGTGAGCACCTCCCGGTCGCGGTGATAGCTGAGGGAGCGCAGGACTCGCACGATCTCCTCGCGCAGCTCCCCGAGCTCGTCGAGATAGAGCTCGAGCCGGAATTGATCGCGCAGCGTGCGATTCCAGCGCTCGGCCTCGGGGACGCCGTGCTGGGCCTCGGCGACGAGCGCGCGCTCGAGGACGGTGAAGCGCGCAGCGCGCAGAGCCTCCTCACGCGCGACCGCGCAGGCGACCTCGTAGTTGCTGCGACTGTTCGTGATGCCGCGACCGATCACCTCGCCGCCCTCGTCGAGGAGGACGGCTTTGGTGGTCGTCGAGCCCAGGTCGATGCCGACTACGCACTTCATGTGGCGCCCCGATCCTTGCGTGCTTCGAGCATCTGCAGATAGCTCTGCACACGATTCTCGATGTTGGCTTTTCCGAAATAACGTGGGTCGACGAGGTCGGATTCGACGAAGCCGCCCGGAACACCGGTGCGCTTCTCGATCTCGCGAAGAATGAGCAACTGCCCTGCCGAGAAGGAGTTGCAGGACTTCACGCTGTTGATGAGGAAGCCGTCCGCCTCGTAGTCGCGGACGTACTTCTCGATCATCGCCGTGCGGGCCGGGAGGCTGTGGTTCGTGTAACAGCCGAGGCAGTAGTCCGCGAGGCTCTCGAGCGGATTCTCCGGGTCGTGCCGGAAGCCGTCGTCGTAGAGACCGCCGACGCGCGTGTACGTGCTCGCGACCACCGTCGCACCCTCACGGCTGAACATCCGCCAGAAGTCCGTGAAGCTCGTCCAGTTGGGCGGCCCCTCGATCACCAGGCGATAACGCTCCTTCGTCGAAGGGCCGTCGGGCGTCATCGGCCCTTCGTTGCGCGCCATGCGCTCCTCGACCTCGGCGCGCAGCAGCTTGTAATACTCGACCGCTTCCTCGGTGCCGCGGAAGGCGCTGAAGATCGGGCCGATGTAGTAGACGCCGCCGAAGTAGCCGTCGATCGGCGACGGGCGGTGCTTCGCGGACTCCCACACCTTGACGAGGTCGTCCTCGGCCTGACGCGAGAGGTCGAGTCGGCGCGCGAGGTCCTTCATGTCGAGCTTCTTGCCGGCGAGCTTCTCGAGCGCGGGGATCACGTCCCGCTCGAGCTGATCGACGACGTACTTGCGCATCTCCGGCGTGACCTTGCCCTCGCCCTGATAGGGCACGTGCAGCATCACGACGGGGCAGTTGTACTGCTCGCGGAGCAGCTCGAACCACTTCATGAAGGTGAAGCAGCCGGTGTACGAGAGGAGGAGCAGATCGGGCTCGGGCAGGCGCTTGCCCGTCGGCCCGATGCCGCCCGACTTCATCATGCCGATGTCGCACTTCACGTACGTGCAGACATCCTCGGAGTGCCCGAGCTTCTCTGCCTCTGCGATGAACGCGCCGGACTGCTTGCGCATACCCGCTTGAAGCGCGTTGATCTCGGGCAGAACCGGGAGCAGATCGAGGGAGCGTAGGAGCTCCGTCAGGTTGCCCGGCACGAAGGTGTAGACGACCTTTCGGCCATCCTCCTTGGCGGTGGAGAGCCGCTCGAAGTGATCGCCGATCATCTCCTTCTGGCGGACTTGGCTGTCGTCCTTGGAGCTGCCGGTGCTCGCTGCGGGCTTGACGGGATCGAGAATCGGAATCGTAGTCATGCCGCACTACCCCACAGCTTCACGGCGTCGGAGAACGCGCCGGCTTGTTCACGAATGACCTGGAACTGACCCGTATTCTCACCGTACTTGAGGCCCGTGTGCGGGATCGCGGCGCGGTCGAGCGCAGCCTCGAGCATCGGCTGATCGAGCAGCGCGGGATCGCAGAACGACGCCGCGGCGAAGATCACGCCCTCGGCGCCGCACGCCTGCACGCGCTTGACGAGCGCCTCGCCCTTGACGTCGGTGCCGATGTAGCGCGACGCGGTCGCGACGCCGTGCCGCAGATAGCCGCGCACGAGCTCCATCAGCGGGTCGGCCGCGTTCTCGTCGAACATCCCCTCGATGAAGCGGAGTCCGAGCTGGAGGTCGTCGTCGACGATGTCGCAGCCCGACGCCTCGAGCGTGCGGATCAGCGCGAGCGGCGGCTGCTCGCAGAAGCTGCCGCGCACGACGACGCGGACGTTGTCGTAGGCGCGCGGGATACGCTCGGCGGCGCGCGCGAGGAAGCGATTGACGAGCGCGGTGTGCGCCTCGGTCGTCAGCACGCTGCCGGCGCGCGCGATGATGTACGCCTCGGACGCGCGCACGCGCCAAGGCTCGACCCGACGCAGCTCGTCGAGCTTCATCAGGGCGGTGCGCCGCAGATTCTCCTGCGCGAGCGCGGCGCGGAGCGCGTCATCGGTGAGCGGACGCGCGCCGAGGCGCACGAGGTCCGCGGCGATGCGCTTGATCTCGTAGGCGTAGAACAGCCCGCCGCGGGTCTCGTCGAAGTCCTGCGGCAGGTCGACGTAGGCGGAGTAGCGCTCGGGGAAGAGCATCTGCCACATGCCGCCGAGGTTGCGGATCACGTCGCAGATCGAGGGGAAGAGCATTCCGTCGAGCACGTCGAGTCGCTTCGAGAACGCGAGCTCGAGGGTGCTCCGCGGGATATGGCAGATGTACGACTGAAAGTACGAGTCGCCGCGGATGATATCCGTCTGATCGCCGCCGCCGAAGACGGCGACGGGCAGGCAACCCATCGCCTCCATGAAGGGGCGCGGCACGTAGATCGGCATATAGCCGATGGCGAGCCCGCCGGGATGCTCTGCCTTCCACTGATGCACGGCGCCGAGCGAGAGGTCGTCGATCAGACCTCGGGTTTCTTCGAGCATCGCCGCGGCGGGATCATGCGGAGTCGCCGTCGCGGTCGATTCGCTCGGATGGGCAGTAGTCATGCGTTTCTCCAGACGGGTTCACGGCGCGCGATGAAGGCCTCGATGCCCTCGTTGCCATCGTGACTTGCTACGACATCATCGAGGTATTGGCCCTCGACCTCGTTGAGGATCTCGCTGAGGCAGAGATCGAGCTGGGCCCCGCAGCGCGCGGCGCGCACGCCATGACGCAGGGCCTTGGCGGAGAGCGGCGCGAGCGTGCTGCGGTACCAGTCGCGGGCGAAGGTCTCGAGCGCGACGCCGTCGGGCACGAGCACGCTGACGAAGCCCGCGGTGTGCGCGGCGTCGACGCCGAGCTCCGCGCCGGTGAGCAGGAGTCGCTCGCTGAGCGCGCCGCCGAGCCGCGAGGGCCCGAGCGCCGCGAGGACGGGCGGAAACACGCCGAGCTTGATCTCCGGACAGCCGAAGATCGCCTTGCTCGTCGCGAGCACGAAGTGCCCCGCGAGCGCGACCTCGAAGGCGCCGCCGAGACAGCGCCCGTCGACGAGGGTCGCGACGGGCACCGGGTAAGTGGCGATGCGCCGAATCAGCGCGTGAAACGTCGTGAGCATCTCGCGCGCAGCGTCCCGGCGATGCTCCTCGACCGACGCGCCGAAGGAGAAGTTCTTCCCCTCGCCGCGGAGCGTGACGAGGCGAAGCTCCGGGCGACTCGCGTGCTCGACGAGGTGCGCGTCGAGCGCGCGCATCACGGCGCCCGAGAGGATGTTGCCCTTCGGCACATCGATCACGAGCTCGAGCAGACTCCCGCTCTCGCGCAGCTCTGCGCGGACAGCCTCAGTCACGCTCACTTCTCGGACTCGCTGCGCGCAGCGGCGCGCGCCGCGCGAGCGCCCGCGGGGAGCACCTCGTCGATGAGGGCCTCCTCGAAGCGCACGCCCTCGGCGAGGCGACGACGCAGGAGCACGAAGTCGATCTCGCGCCCGCTCTTCTTGTCGCCGTAATGGAACGCCGGGAAGCCCGCCGCCGCCTCGGTCGCCATGTTGAGCGAGAGCCACGAGCGGTTGCTCTCGGCGTTGCGCGTCCAGCAGTCGAGCTTCTTCTTGCGGAGGCTCTCGAGCGTCTTTCGCGTGCAGTCCGGGAACGTGTACATCAGCTTCGTGACGAGGCGCTCACAGGCCTCGTCGAGCGGCTTGAGATCGACCGTCAGCTCGGCGGCCGCCTTCTTGGCGTCGTCGCGCGCCGCGCCGGTCTTCCAGTCGCCGTAGACGACCTGACCGCGGTCGTCGATGTAGCGGTCGGTGACGACCCACGGGTTCGGCACGAAGGTGCCGTCCTTGGTCTTGTGCACGAGCGCGAACTCGTTGATCAGGCCGAGGCGCATCGACTTGTGCGCGGACCACGGCTCGCAGAGGACGAGCGACTCAGCCGCAGCCGAACAGCCGACGTAGAGGTCGAGGAAGTCCGTCGCGCCGCCGTCGGGGGCGGAGCCGTGCTTCGGACCCGCTTGGCCGAAGCGCGCGTGATCGCCGGCGACGGTGAAGTCGCACGCCATGCCGATCTCTTGGCCGCCGCCGATGCGCATCCCGTTGACGCGACAGACTACGGGCTTGTCGCAGAGCAAGATCGCAGTGACCATGTCGTTGAAGAGCCGCATGTACTGCAGATACTCGAGGGGGCGATTCGAGTAGTACGACGCGTACTCGGCGGTGTTGCCGCCGGTGCAGAACGACTGATCGCCCGCCGCGGTGAAGACGACGGCGACCGCGGCGCGATCGATGCTCGCGCGCCGGAAGGCGAGAATGACGTCCTTGACCGCAGCGGTCGTGTACGAGTTCAGCTGCTTCTCGTTGTCGAGCGCGATGAGGACCTGGTGCAGGCCCTCGACGGGCTTGCCCGCCGTGTCGAACACGGGGCGCTCTTCGTAGCGGATGTGGCGGAACTCGTGACCGGCGACCAGTTCGTGATTCTTGAGCTCAGGCATCGATTCTCCTCGAAAAACGTCGCTGTTCAGGACTTCGGATCCAAGACCATTCGCTTGCCGAGCTCGTGGCGCGCGAGGGCGCCCATCAGCTCGGGGAGGCGCGACATCGGCGCGCGCTCGATCACTGGCTCGATCTGCACTGCGCCCTTGGCGATCAGCTCGAGGACGCCTGGATAGGAGTCGCCCGGCGCGCCCCAGGTGCCGTGCACCGTGGCGTCGAAGGCCATCAGGTTCGACAGGCGCAGGCTCGCGGGCTCGCGCGTGAAGCCCGTCACGACGAGCGTGGAGGCGGCGCCGATCAGCGAGTATGCGAGCGTCTGACCGGGCGTCGTCCCGCTGCACTCGAAGATGCGCCAGCCGAGCGACGCGATGCGCTGCTCCTTGGCGACGCCCTGCAGCTCCTTGCGGACCTCGCGCTGGTCGCGCCCGCCGACGTTGACGGAGTGGTCGGCGCCGAGGGTGCGCGCCGTCGCGAGGCGCTCGTCGCTCACGTCGCAGACGACCACATACGCGCCGAGCGCGTGCGCGATCTGCGCGACGAAGCCGCCGACCCCGCCCGCGCCGACGACGAACGCGAGATCGCCGCGCTGCAAGCCGCTGCGGCGGATCGCCTGATAGGCCGTCGAGACGGCGTCGGCGACGACGCTCAGCGAGTCGAGGCGCACGGACGCGGGGAGATCATCGAGCGTCACGAG
>CAIUAC010000916.1 GCA_903896985.1 uncultured Sandaracinus sp. | reverse complement strand
GTCCGCTGCAGCACGCGCTCCTCTTCTTCGCGGGCGCCGCGGTGACGACCGCCGCCTTCGTCGTGCTGCTCCGCTACGACCCGCTGCTGCGCTACGAGCACGCGCTCGCGCTGCACGCGGAGTGGAAGGCGTTCGTCCCGACGCGCCTCTGGCGAGGGCTCTCGCTCGTCGAGTTCTTCCTCTACGCCGGCGTGCCCCTCGCGCTCGCGTTCGCCGCAGAGCTCCTCCTCGCGGCGCGCGCGGTGGTCCTCCGCGAGCTCGCAGCGCCGTCGCTCTGGACGCTCGGCACGGCCGCGACGCTCGGCGTGCTCGCCGCGCTGCAGGGCACGAACGAGGTCGCGCGGCTGTGGATCTTCATGATCCCGTTCCTCGCGCTGTCGGTCGCGGGCGGCCTCCGCGCGCGCTTCGCCGACGATCCGCGCCGGGGGCTTCTGCTCGCCCTCGCGGCGACGCAGGCCGCGCTCGCCGTCGTCATGAAGGTCACGCAGCCTTGGTGAGCCGGAGGACGTCGGCGCTCTGCGCGCTCGTCGTCGCCGCGGCGGTCCTGCTCGGCGGCGTCGCCCGCGTCAGCACGGCGGGCTGGGGCTTGCCGTACTTGCTGCACGTCGACGAGAAGGGCTTCGTCCTCTGGGAGGTCGCGATGGTCGAGTGGCGCGCGCTCCGCCAAGACGACTGGCGCCCGCGCACGACGACGTACGGGCCGCTCCTCTACGAGTCGGGCGTGCTCCTCAAGTGGGCGTGCTTCGGCGGGCGCGCGCACGCCGCCGAGGTCGCCGCGCGCTACCCCGACGCGTGGTCCTACGCCATGGGCGCGTTCGGCGCCGAGGGCACGAACGCCCCGTATTCTTGGGCGGATTACGCGTACATGCTGCGCCTCGCGAGCGCGCTCGCCGCGAGCCTCGCGGTGCTGTTCTTCGCGCTCAGCGCGTGGCGCCTCGAGGGCCCGGTCACGGGCGCGGTGATGGCGACGTGCAGCGCCGCGTGCGTCGGGCTCCTGCAAGCGAGCCACTACTTCACGACGGATAGCCTGGTCCTCGTCGAGATCGCGCTCCTCTTGCACGCCGCCGCGCGCCTCTCGACGGGCGGGGGGCTCGGCAGCGCGGTCTACGCGGGCGTGGCGCTCGGCGCGATCCTCGGCACGAAGCTGAGCGGCGCGCTCCTCGGCGCGGTGTTGCCCGTCGCGCTCGTCTGCGGCGCGGTGTGGCTGCCGGGCGCCGCGCCGCGCAGCCTGCCCCGACTGCGCGCCCGCCTCGCCTCATCGCGCGCGCTCCGCTGGCTCGGCACGCCGCTCGCGCCGCGCCTCCTCCTCGCGCTCGGCGTCGCCGTGCTCGTCTACTTCATCGTGTGCCCGTGGCCGTTCACGGTGCCGGGGCTCTACTTCGACGTCCCCGGCAACCGCAGCGGCGCAGAGGTCCTGCGCTCGCAATACCGCGACACGAGCTACGCGTTCGAGGACTGGCGCTTCACCTACAACGGCACGATGCCCTTCGCGTACGTGCTCGCGCCGGTGCTCTCGTACGCGCTCGGCGGGCCGCTCCTCGGCGTCGCGCTGCTCTCGCTCGGGCGCGGAGTTTCACGCCGACGCCCCATCGATCTGCTCGCGCTCGCGGCGTTCTTGCCCACCTTCTTGCTCGTCGGGCCTTGGGGCGTGAAGACGATCCGCTACGCGCTGCCGTGCGTGCCGGGCTTGCTCCTCGCCGCGAGCGCGCTCCTCGGCGACTGGCTCACGCGCCCCTCCGCGCGAGCGCTCTCGCGCCTCTTCACGCGCTCCGCCGCGGCGCTCGCCCTCGCGTACACGCTGGTCTACGGCGCCGCGTTCACGCTCGTCTTCGCGCGCCCGGACCCGCGCGTCGCCGCCTCACGCTGGCTCGCCGCGCACGTGCGCAGCGGTGACCTCGTCGTCACCGAACCCGAGTCCGCTTACACGGCGCCGCTCGGCGAGGACGCCGACCGGATCGGCCTCGATCCGAGCGCGCCCTTCCCGCGCGGCCTGCGCATCTTGCGCCTCTGGGACCGCCCGCTCGCGCAAGCGGACGTGCGCTCGCACCTGGACGCGCGCCTCGCCCGCGCGCGCTATCTCGTCGTCGGCGACTTCTACCTGCGCCGCGGCCTGCACCCCGCCGCGCGCTCACGCGCCGCGGGACAAGCGCTCTTCTATCGCGCGCTCCTCGCGGGCGAGACCGGCTACGCGCGCGTCGCGACCTTCGACTCGACGCCGCGCCTCGGCCCGTTCGTCTTCGATGAGCGCAACGCGGAGACCCTGAGCGTCGACTTCGATCACATGCCCGTGACGATCTTCGAGCGCCGCGGAGCGTGGGTCTCACCGCTCGGGCGCTGACCCCGTGCCGCGCTCGCGCGTCCCGCAGATCGTCATCACTCCTTGCGGTCAATTCCCCCTATGACTATGTTCGCCCGGCGGACGCATCAGGCCCTCGCAGGGATTCTGCAAAAGGCTCGGGCGCTCCGCGGCTGAACCAGGGGCCCACGATAGGCCCCCCAGAGGATCTCATGGCTGACGAGGACAAGAAGGTTCCCGAGGTGGACGTGGACGACATCAAGCTGCCCGAGGAGCTTCCCGTCCTGCCGATCCGCAACGCCGTGCTCTTCCCGGGCGCAGTCGCGCCCTTTGACGTCGGGCGCGAGAAGTCGGTCGCGCTCGTCGAGGACATCGAGAACCTCAACCAGCCCATCATCGTGATCTTCGCGCAGCGGGATCCGTCGACGGATGACCCGGGTCAGGCAGACCTGTATCCGGTCGGCGTCGCGGCGCGCGTGCTCAAGGCGCTCAAGCATTCGAGCGGCAATTATTCCCTGATCTTGCAGGGCTTGATGCGCGTTCGGATGGAGGGCGTCACGGGGAACAGCCCCTACCTGAAGGCGCGCATCTCGCGGCTCGATGAGCCCAAGGCGGAGGACGTCGAGGCAGAGGCGCTGTCGATGAGCCTGCGCGACATCGCCAAGCAGGTCATCCAGCTGATGCCGGAGCTCCCGCGGGAGGCGGCTGCGCTGATCGACTCGATCAGCGAGCCGGGTCAGCTCGCGGATCTCGTCGCGGCGAACCTCGAGGTCCCCGTCGAAGAGAAGGCGACGCTCCTCGAGACGATCGACGTCAAGGACCGCATCCGCAAGGTCCTCCGGCTGCTCACGCGGCAGCTCGAGATCCTCAAGATGCGCGAGCGCATCAACTCCCAGATCAAGGAGGAGATGGGCAAGAACCAGCGCGAGTACGTGCTCCGCCAGCAGCTCAAGGCCATCAAGGAAGAGCTTGGTGAAGACGAGGGCGATCAGGGGGATCTGGACGGCATCGACGAGCGCATAACGAAGGCGATGCTGCCGACGGAAGCGGAGCAGGTAGCGCGCAAGCAGCTCAAGCGGCTGC
>CAIUAC010000915.1 GCA_903896985.1 uncultured Sandaracinus sp. | reverse complement strand
GCGCCGCTCTGCGCGATACGCACGGCGACCTCGACGATGCGGAATTTGTCGCGGACGATCCGGCTGCGGGCCTCGAGCGGAATGCCAACGCGCACCGCACCGCCGAGCCTCGCGGTGAACGACGCGGTGAACCCGAACTTGCCAAGCAAGCCGATGAGCGCCCACGCCGCGACCTCGTCAGCGAGCGTCGCGACGAGTCCGCCGTGCATGATGCCGGGCGGTCCTTGGTACTGCTCGCCGGGTGTGAACCGCGTGACCATCTCGTCGCCCTCGCGCTGGAACGTGAGCCGAAAGCCGGTCGGATGGTCGGGCGAGCAGCCGAAGCACGGCTGCCCGACCCCGAAGAGATGTCCGTCGAAGTGTTCGTTCATGCTCGATGCGTTCCGTTCAGCGTCCGACCCGAACCAAGTATGGATCGCCATTGATCCGAGTCGTGCTGCGGAAGTCGATCCACGCGATGAGCCCGCCGTTGAGCGCCCGCACCACCGAAGGCGTGACCGACTGGCCAATCCCCGTGTCGAGCTGCGGGTCGGTCAGCTGCCACGTCGCGCCCGCGTCGATCGACGCCGCGGCGTACGCGTGGGAGACGCCGGCCCGGTCGTTCGTGTAGCCGATGACCAGCGTGTTGCCGCCGACGAACGCGAGCGCAGGGTCGCGCGAGACGCCCGTCAACGCGAGGTCGCCGCTGCTCGAGGCGCGCCGCGCCGCGGAGAAGGTGGCGCCCGCATCGACGCTGCGCGCGAAGTAGATCTGCGAGCCCTCACGCGTGTCCTCCCACGCGAGGAACACGCGGTCGTCGGTCGCGCTCGCGGTCATCGGATCGATCTCGATGGACACATCGAGCGAGCTCGACACCTCGGCGCTCGGATCGTCGATGATCTGCTCCGTCGCGAAGCTCGCGCCGTTCGTCGTCGAGCGCGCGAAGACGATGTCGGAGCCGCCGCCCGCGCCGGTCGAGACGTCCTCCCAAGCGACGTAGACGTTGTTGCCCGCGACCACCGCCTCGGGGAGATCGCTCTGCCGCGTGTCGCTCGTGTCGCCGTCGAGGCGAACTTCCGGGCCACCCAAGACCGGGCTGCTGACGCCATCCACCCAGTTCGCGTAGACGTCGAAGGAGTGCCGCCCCGCGCGCACCTCGCGCCACACGATGACGAAGCGCCCGGTGCCGGTCACGACCGTCGTCGGGCGCCCCGCCTGCGGCGCCACGCCGCTGTTGACCGTGACGCGCTGCCCGATGCCGAACGTCAGGCCGTAGTCGGTCGAGCGCCGAACGTAGACATCGCGCGTGACGGTCGCGGTCGCGAGCTGCTCCCACACGACCGAGATGAACCGCCCGTCGGACGACACGGCGACGTCCTGATGGAAAGCGTCGATTGCGCCTCCCGAGTCCATGCGCGCGCCGGTCCCGGGTGCGACGAAGGTGGCGCCGCTGTCGACCGAGCGCACGACGTAGAGTTGCCGTGTACCGCCGTTCACCTCTTGCCACGAGACGACGACGCGGTCCGCCACGATCACGGGGTCATAAGCCACCGCGAGCACCGGCACGACCGCCGCGACGCCTGTGCCGGAGGTGAGATTCTGGATGTCGCTCCACGTCAGACCGCCGTCGACCGAGCGCCTCATGAAGACGTCGGCGGGACCGTTCCGCCGGTCGCTCCACACCGCATAGACGTTGGCGCCCGACGTCGCGCCACCGTACGCGAGGTGCACGTCGTACGAGTGGAAGTCACCGGGGTTCGACTGATTGCCGCCCGCTCCCCCACCGTCGAGGCGGAATTCGCCGCCCGCGTAGAGACACCCCTCGGCGACGTCGCCGAGGCCGTCGCAGTCGGTGTCGAGCGTGTCGCCGCAGCGGTCGGTCGCCGGCACGACCTCCCCGTCGCAGCCGCCCAAGGTGCCAAACGCGCAGGTCTGCACACCCGTGGTGCAGGTGCCGACTCCCGACGTCCCGCCGGGACCCGTATAACAAGTCTGCGTGATCGGACCGCCGCTCGAGGTCTCGTCCGTCGCGTGGTCGCAGTCGTCGTCGAGCCCGTTGCAGACCTCTGTGCCTGGAAGCCTCTGCCCCGCGCACGCGCCCGAGAAAGTGCCACTCGCGCACACGCGCGCACCGCTCCGGCACACGCCGACTCCGACCGTCGCGAGAAGACCGGTGTAGCAACCCTGCGTGAGCCCCTCGTCGGTCGCACCGTCGCAGTTTTGGTCGCGGCCGTCGCACGTCTCGGGCACCGGCAGAGTCTGCCCCCCGCACGCGCCGAACACGCCGCCGACGCAGGTCTGGGTGCCAGCGACACAGAGCCCTACTCCCGAACTGGCAATGGGCCCGGTGTAGCAACCACGCGTGAGCGGTACGCCACCCAGGTCCTCGTCCGTCGCGCCGTCACAGTCGTCGTCGAGTCCGTTGCACATCTCGGCCGCCCGCCCGACGCCGCCGACACACACGAGCGCTCCGCCGGCACAGACCTCCGAACCCTCGACACACGCGCCGACTCGACTCCCGCAAGCGCCGCCGTCGTCGATTGGATCGTTGTCAATCATCCCGTCGCAGTCGTCGTCCACTCCATTGCAGGTCTCGGCGCTCGAGGCGGTCCCGCCGTAGCACACGAGCGCTCCGCTCACGTCACAGACGACCGTCCCGCGCGCACACGCGCCCGTGTCCGTGCCGCACGGAGTGCCGAGCGTCGGGTCCGTCGGCGTCTCGTCTACGGCGCCATCACAGTCGTCGTCGAGTCCGTTGCAGAGTTCGGGTGACGGCTCGATGGCGCGCTCACAGCCGAGCGCACCGCCAACGCAGACGCTGAGTCCCGCCGTGCAAGCCCCGACCGCGGCCGAGCACACGCGCCCCACGTCCACGGGAGTATCGTCCACCGTGCCGTCGCAGTCGTCGTCGAGTCCGTTGCAGGTCTCTGCCCGCGGCACCACCGCGCCGATGCACACGAGCATCGCCGCGATGCAGGTGCGCACGCCGCCGTCCGTACATACGCCCTGCGCGACGCCGCCCGGCGCGCGGCTGCAGGCACCGCCGGAGTCGATCGTCGCGCCGTCCACGGTGCCATTGCAGTCGTTGTCGAGTCCGTCGCAGAGCTCGACTCCGCCGTGCGTGACGACACACGGATACTCACAACCGTCGAGTTGATGGCCATTCTGGTCGCTGAAGCCAGGAGCGCAGTCGGTGTCCGGGTCGAAGCCGCACACGCCCGCCGCGCAACTCGGCGTGGCGTTGGGAAACGAGCACGCGCGCCCGCAGCGTCCGCAGTTCTCTGCGTTCGTCTCGAGCGCGAAGTCCTCGTCCGCGGGACCATCGCAGTCGTTGTCGAGCCCATCGCAGATTTCGACTCCGCCATTCGTCGGAGTGCACGGGTATTCGCAGCCGTCCTCCTGAAGCCCATTGACGTCGCGCCAGCCAGCGTCGCAATCAACCATCGGGTCGAACGAACACGCACTCGACGCACAGTCACTCGACGCATGAAAGAACGAGCAGACCCGCCCGCACCCACCGCAGTGGCGCGGATCCGTGCTGACGTCCGTATCCTCGTCGATCGCCCCATCGCAGTCGTTGTCGAGTCCGTCGCACGCTTCGACTCCGCCGTTCGAGACGAAGCAGCGATATTCGCAGCCGTTCGACTCGGCGAACGGGCCGAGGGTGTCGCCATCGAGGTCGTAATAGCCTTCGAAACAAGGCGACACCGCGAACGCACAGCCGCTAGAGACGCACTCGGTGTGCGCCCCTGGGCGCTCGCAGGAGACGCCGCAAGCGCCGCAGTTCCGGGCATCGCTCGTGAGGTCGAAGTCCTCGTCGATGAGGTGGTTGCAATTGTTGTCGAGGCCGTCGCAGACCTCCGCCGGGTCCACCGATGGAACGCATACAGTCGCGCCGTCTGCCAGCCCATCGGGCACGTCCGCGTCGAGCGCGACGCCCGCATCGCCTCCGCAGTGCTTGAGGCAATAGGGGCTGACTTCGCAGCCCGACGCGACGAACGCGACGGCGAGCACCGCCACCGACGCCGTCATTCGCGCGAACCGACGACGACGCCCGCGTGTCCACCGAGCACCGCCGAGGAGGGCGAGGACCAACCAATACGGAGCGTCTCCGCCGCGCGTCGACGACGACACGCTGCATCCGCCACCGCCCGCTGCGAGCACGAACTCGGGTCCACCGGCGTCGGCGCGCATACCGAGGTCCGGGTGCGGCGTCGAGTGCGCGAAGCAGTCGCCGAGCCGACAGTCCTGCCCGTCGGCGCAGTGCACTCCATTGCACGGATCGGCGACGCACGTCCCGCCTGAATACGGGTCACACACCTCTCCAGGCGAGCAACTGATGCGCACGCACGGGTCACTCACACAGGTATCGGTCGTCTCGGCGCAGACGCGTCCGACGCCGCACTCCGCCGGGCAACCCGTCGCCGTGCACACCCCGTCGCGGCAGCGCTCCGCGCCCCCGCACTCGACCGTCGCGCAACTCGGGATGCAGTCCCCGCCGCGGCAGAAGTCCGTGCCGACGCAGGTGACGCCGGCGCACGGATCCGCCACGCACTCGCCGCCGCGACAAAGCTGCGTGTCCGAGCAGAGGCTCGGCAGATAGGTGCAGTTGTTCTCGACGCAGTTGCCGTCGGTCCCGCGACAGACCCGCGGTTCCGTGCAGGTGACCGTGTCGCAGATGGGCACACAGATGCCCTCCGCGCAGACGTTGCGCGAGCCATCCGCACTGGCCGGACAGGTGACCGACGAGCACGCATCCGGCAGGCAGTACCCCGCGCTGCAGAGGAAACCCGGCGCGCACGCAAACTCACCGTCGACGCACGCGGTCGCGCACGCGCCGTCGATGCACGCGCCGGCACCGCAGAGCGTGCCCTCGTCGGTCGCGCCGTTGCAGTCGTCGTCGACGCCGTTGCAGATCTCGAGGGCCGGGGAGACGCCACCGACGCACTGAAGCGCGCCCGCGATACAGCGCTCCGCGCCGAAGTCGCACGCGCCGACGTCCACTCCACACACGCCGCCGGCATCCCCCGGCAGGTCGTCGATGGTGCCATTGCAGTCATCGTCGATACCGTTGCAGACCTCGGGCACGCCGACCGTCGCGCCGGAGCACACGCGCGCGCCAGCGACGCACTCGTAGCGCCCCGGCACGCACGTGCCGAACGCGGAGCCGCATGGCAACCCGACGTCGACGGAGTCGTCGTCCGTGACGCCGTCGCAGTCGTCGTCCAGCCCGTTGCAGAGCTCCGCGACCGGCGGCACCTCGCCGTTGCACCGCACGACCCCGGCCGCGCAGATCGTCCGCCCGAGCGCGCACTCGCCGGTCGCCGTCACGCCGCAGGGTGCGTCGACGCCCGAGGGGCTGTCGTCGGGCACACCATCGCAGTCGTCGTCGAGGCCGTTGCACGTCTCCGCGACCGGGCCCAGCACGCCCGTGCAGACGAGGGCGCCCGCGGCGCAGACCTCCGTGCCGGTGCGACACTCGCCGACGCCGCTGCCACACGCCGCGCCCTCGTCGACGAGCCCTCCGAGCAGGTCGCCCGGCGCCCCCGTGCGCTCGTCGCGGAGTCCGTCGCAGTCGTCGTCCAGCCCGTTGCAGGCCTCCGGCGAAGGACCCACCGCGCCGCGACACACCGACGCGCCCGCGACACAGCGCAGGCGCCCCGGCGCGCACTCGCCGACGTCCGAGCCGCACGCGCCGAGGTCTGAGAGCCCTTCGTCTACCAAGCCGTCGCAGTCGTCGTCGAGACCGTTGCAGACCTCGACCGCGACGGCCGACGCGGAGCCGCCCGGATCGCTCGAACAGCGCGTCGTCGTCGAGGTCGCGCACTCGAGCGCGCCGACTCCGCATGCCCCCACTCCGTCGCACGCCGTGCCGACGCCGAAGCCGTCGTCGACGACTCCGTCGCAGTCGTCGTCGACGCCATTGCAGAGCTCCGCGCCCGGCGCCGCCGCGGTGGCGCCGCAGACGACCGCGCCCGCCGTGCAGACGGTCGCGCCGTTGCGCCGACACACGCCGACGCCGGCCGCACAGGCCACGCCGATGTCGGTCGGCGACTCGTCGATCGAGCTGTCGCAGTCGTCGTCGAGTCCGTTGCAGACCTCGACCGTCGTGCCCGTCGTGTCGCTGCACGCGAGCGCGCCTGCGGTGCATTGCACCGTGCCCTCGAGACAGACGTCGCCGTCCGCGCCGTCGCACGCCGCGCCCCCGCCCGGATTGCCCTCGTCTATCGACGCATCGCAGTCGTCATCGAGGCCATTGCAGACCTCGACGTTGTCCGCCGTCGTGTCACTGCAGAGGAGCAGCCCGCCGAGGCACTGCACTGTGCCTTCGTTGCACGCGTCCGCGTCCGAGCCGTCGCACGCCGCGCCAGTATCCGTCGTCGCGTCGTCCACGAGGCCATTGCAGTTGTTGTCGAGCGAGTCGCAGACCTCCGCGCTCGGGGCGACGGTGCTGCGACAAAGGAGCGCACCCGCGACACACGCGGTCAGCCCTCCTCGGCAGACTCCCTGTCTCGCGCCGCCCTCACACGCGAGCAGCGACCCGGAGCACGTACACACCACGTTGTCGTCGATGAGATCCGCGACATCGTCCACGCTGCCGTCACAGTCGTTGTCGCGCCCATCGCACACCTCGGCCGAGGCGATGCAGGGCGGCGTGAGCCCCGTGACCTGAGTCGCCATGTCCTCGAAGTCGTTGTCTCCGCCGCGAAACAGGTCCTCGAAGCCGAAGTAAAAGCGGTTCGCAGTGCGCTTGGACGGATAGACGAGGTGGTGGACGAAATCCCCATCATCGTTGAGGTCGCGCTGCGTGTAGTAGATACGGCCGAAGAGCGAGCGAACATCCGTACCGAAGACGAAGTCGCCGCAGTTGTTCGCCGACGCGTGTCCCTCGGGCGTGATCATGTAGAAACCGATGAAGCCGCCCTTGTAGCGACCCGCAGATAGCTCGGCGAGGAAGTCGACCGTCGTCGTCGAGCCTGGCTCGGCGTTCTGCACATAGCCGGGCACGGCCGTGCTCTCGGTCGCGCTGCCCGCCGTGAGCGGATACGTCGTGCGCGGGACGGTGCAGCCGAGGACGGGATGCAGGTTGCCCGGATTGGTGAGGTCGTCGCCGACGTTGTAGTAACCGAAGCTGTTCTCGAAGCTGGCGCCCTCGGCGATGTCCTTGAAGGTCACCGGAGTCGTCAGGTTCGGCTGAAAGATCTCGGGCACGGTCGAGGCGTGGATGACCGCGTCGAGGGCCGTCCCCAGCGGAAAGCCGCCCTCGCCCTCCAGGTTGAGCGCCGTCTGCATGTTGCCGTTCGCCGGGACGATCGTGCCGTCCACCTGGGTCACGGTCGCGCGCGCAACACTGACTCCGAGAAACAGGGCCAAAGTGAGGAACAGGGCCGCCGCGGGTCGACTTCGAAGAGCCATGCCGAGGCGGGTAGCACGCGCCCCCTTCACGGCAACTGCAGAATTGCGGCTTGGCTAGACGACCGTCTGCGCGACGACGCGCAGCGTGGGCAACGGGCTGCGGTCGACGCGCAGCAGAGTGCCCGTAGGGACCTCGACCCAAGGCTCGTCGCTCAGCTGCTCGGAGGCGACGAGCACGGCGCTCCGGCGCGGCGTCCACGGCGTCTCGAGCGTCGCCAGCGTCTCGACGGAGGTGCGCTCGGTGCGCACGGCATCCCCGGGCTGACGGCGCAGGGTGTAGAGGCTGCGACCGAAGCGGTGCGCGTAGAGCACCTCGCCGTCGCCGAGCAGGAAGTTCGCGGCGACGCCCGGGCGCGCGACGAGCGCCCGCAGCGCGTCGGTGAGCGCCGCGTCGTGGGCGTCGGGCCGAGCGTCCATCGCCGTGAGCAGGTACGCGAAGAAGAGCTCGCTGTCAGTCTGCCCGACGAGCTCCGCGAGCCGCGCCGCGGAGGTCTGCGCGCGCATGAAGGCTTGGTCGTCGATCGTCCCGTTGTGCGCGAACGTCCAGCGCCCGCGCTCGAAGGGGTGCGTGTTGTCTCGACCCACGGCGCCGACGGTGCGCTTGCGGACGTGCGCGATGAGCACGCGCCCGTGCCGCGTCGCGCTCACCGCCGCAAACTGCGCGTCCTCGCGCGCGCAGCCCGGCTCCTTCTCGATCGACCAGTCGCTCGCGTCGTGCACGGCGATCCCCCAGCCATCGGGATGCTCGGGCGAGAGCGTCGACAGACTGCGCGGCGCGTCCCGCAGACAGAAGCGGAAGTTCGTCGTCTCGCTCGCGACCACTCCGACGAGGCGGCACATGGGGAGGCAGCATAGCGCGCTCGTGCGCGAGGCGCGGCCCTCGGATACGCTGGCCTCCGTGCTGAGTCCCAAGGGCGCTGCCCGGAGCGTGTCGCCGCCCGTCCTCGAGACGACGCGCCTCGTGCTGCGGGCATTTCGGGCGAGCGACCTCGAGGACGTGTTCGCGTACGCCTCGGACGGGGAGGTCGCGCGCTTCGTGCTCTGGGACAAGCACGCGACTCGCGAGGACTCGCGGCGCTTTCTCGAGTGGGTCGTCGGTCAGTACGCGCGCGGCGAGCTGCCCTCCTGGGGCATCGTGGACAAGTTGAGCGGGCGGGTCGTCGGCTCGATCGGCTACGGCTCTCACGAGCCCGCGCACGCGCGCGCGGAGGTCGGCTACGTGCTCGCGCGCCCATTCTGGGGGCGCGGCGTGATGAGCGAAGCGCTGCGTGCGGTGCTCGGGCACGCGTTCGGCACGCTCCATCTGCACAAGGTCTACGCGCACTGCCATGTGCAGAACGTCGCCTCGAGGCGCGTGCTCGAGAAGGCCGGGCTGCGCCACGAAGGGCGCCTCTACGAGCACCTCTTCGTCAAAGGGACGTTCTGGGACATCGACGCGCTCGGCATGGTCGACCGCGAGTGGAAGGCGGCGCGCTGATGGCCGAGTTCGAGCCGCCGCCGCCTGCCCCGCGTGAGCCTCGACGAGACCCAGACGCGCCGCGCCGCGACGAGCCGTACTACCCGCCCGAGCGCCGCTACGAGCGCGCGCCGCGCGCGAACCTCAGCGACTGGACGCCGCGCATCGCCGCGGTCCTCGTGCTCGTGGTCGTCGTCGTCTGCTACGTGACCACCGCGCAGCGCGACCTGCGACCTGCGGGCTTTCCGTATTCGCTGATCGCGTTCCTCGCGCTCGCGTTCGTGCAGTGGGCCCCGATGCAGCGCACGCCGGGGGGCAAAGTGCTCGTCGCGTTCCTGTCCGTGGGTGGCGCGCTCGTTTGGCTCGCTTTGAGCCACTTCCAGTGGTGAGCAGCGCGTACCTCGCGCGGACGCTTGGGGTTTGGTAAAGCTCCGCCCCTACCCAGAGGTCGACACGTGGCCGAGCAGTCTCTCTCCTTCGTTTCTCGCTTCGTGCTCGCGTACATCGCGTTCTTCAAGATCCTCTTCGACGGCGTGTTCGCGGCGCGCGTCGAGGCTGCGCGCGGCGAAGCGCACGCGCCCGACGTGCCCGCGCTCCAGCTCTCGAATCCGCAGTTGCCGAAGGCCTCGCCTCCACCGCGGCTCCGCGAGGCCCCGACCGACGCCGCGCTTCAGCTCCTCGCGCTCTTGCAGCGCGAAGGTAGGTTCATCGACTTCGTGCAGGAGGACGTCTCTGCGGCGAGCGACGCGGAGATCGGCGCCGCCGCGCGGGTCGTGCACGACGGCTGCGCGCGCGCGCTCAAAGAGCACCTCGAGCTCAGCGCGGTGCGCAGCGAAGACGAGGAGTCGCGCGTGACGGTCGACGCCGGCTTCGCCTCGCTGGGCGTGCGCGTGACGGGCAATGTGCGCGGGGAGCCGCCGTTCACTGGCACGCTGCGGCATCGGGGCTGGCGCGCGCAGAACGTGCGCCTCCCGCAGATCGCCGAGGGACACGACGTCAGCGTGCTCGCGCCGGCGGAGGTCGAGCTGTGAGCGGAGCAGACGAGCACGCCCCCTCGAGCTACGTCGTCGGCATCGATCTGGGCACGACGCACTCCGCGCTCTCGTACGTCGACGCCGACCTCTCGGAGGGCGACGCGATCGCGAGCTGGGATCAAGAGCTCCCGCAGCTCGTCGCGCCCGGACAGGTCGACGCGCGGGCGCTGCTGCCGTCGTTCCTCTACCTCCCGCACGCGAGCGAGTTCACCGACGCGGACCGCACTCTCCCCTGGACCGAGGCGACGGCGAACCCCTACATCGTGGGCGAATTCGCGCGCACGCAGGGCGCGAAGGCGCCCGGACGCCTCGTCGCGAGCGCCAAGAGCTGGCTCTGCCACAGCGGCATCGATCGGCGTGGCGCCGTGTTGCCCGTCGACGCGCCGGCGGAGGTGCAGCGCATCTCGCCGCTCGAGGCGACGGTGGCCTACCTCGGACACCTGCGCAGCGCGTGGGATCGCGATCATCCGGACGCGCCCCTCGCGCAGCAGGAGGTCACGCTCGCCGTGCCGGCGTCGTTCGATCCGGCGGCGCGCGAGCTGACCGCAGAGGCCGCCATGCGCGCGGGGCTCGAGCGCGTCGTGCTGCTCGAGGAGCCGCAGGCGGCGCTCTACGCGTGGATCGCCCGGAGCGAGGGCGCGTGGCGCCGAGACGTCTCGGTCGGCGACGTGATCCTCGTCGTCGACGTCGGCGGCGGCACGACGGACTTCTCGCTCATCTCCGTGCGCGAGAGCGGCGGCTCCCTCGCGCTCGAGCGCGTCGCGGTCGGCGAGCACATCCTGCTCGGCGGCGACAACATGGACCTCGCGCTCGCGCACCTCGTGCGACAGAAGCTCGAGGCCGAGGGCAAGTCGCTCGACGCGTGGCAGCTCGTCGCGCTCGCGCACGGCTGCCGCGCTGCCAAGGAGGCGCTGCTCTCCGAAGACGCGCCTGAGAGCGTGCCTGTCGTGGTGCCGAGCCGCGGCTCGAAGCTCGTCGCGAGCTCCCTCCGCACAGAGCTGACGCGGGCCGAGGTCACGCGCGTCGTGCTCGACGGCTTCTTCCCGAAGGTCGAGGCGAGCGCGCGCCCTGCGCAACGCCCCCGCGCGGGGCTCACGCAGCTCGGCTTGCCCTACGCGCAGGACGCGGCGGTCACCCGGCACCTCGCGGCGTTCCTCGCGCGACAGGCCAACACGACGCCTGGAAATACCACCTTCGCGCGCCCGACTGCCGTGCTGTTCAACGGCGGAGTCGTCAAATCGACGCTATTGCGCACTCGCGTGCTCGAGGTGCTCGGCGCCTGGCTGAGCGGCGTCGGCGCGCCGCTGCCGAGAGAGCTCCCGGGCGCAGATCTCGACCTCGCCGTCGCGCGCGGCGCGGCGTATCACGCGTACACACGTCGCGGCGGGGGAATCCGCATTCGCGGCGGCACGGCGCGCGCCTACTACGTCGGAGTCGAGAGCGCGATGCCCGCCGTTCCCGGGCTCGAGCCACCGATCCGCGCGCTCTGCGTCGCACCCTTCGGCATGGAAGAGGGCGCGAGCGCGGCGCTCCTCGCCGAGGACCTCGGGCTAGTCGTCGGCGAGCCGGTTCGCTTCCGCTTCTTCGGCTCCTCGGTGCGGCGGGACGACACCGTCGGCACCGTCCTCGATCGCTGGGCCGACGGCGAGCTCGAGGAGCTCGCGGAGCTCGAGGCGGAGCTGCCGACCTCGGGGCGCACGCCGGGCGAGGTCGTCACCGTGCGCCTGCAAGCGACCGTCAGCGAGGTGGGCGTGCTCGAGCTCGACGCCCTGCCGCGCGAGGGCGCCGAGCGCTGGAAGCTCAGCCTCGACGTACGGCACGACGTCAGTTGAGCGTCGGACTCGGCGCTGCGGGCACGGCCTCAGTCGCGGGCGGCGCCGGGTCGGTGATGATGAATTCGACTCGGCGGTTGGTCTGACGGTTCGGGTTGGTGGTGTTCGGCAGCAGCGGACGCGTCTGGCCGAAGCCCTGGGCCTCGAGACGCTCAGCCGCGATTCGGTGGTCGGTCAGCCACGTCATCACCGTCTGCGCGCGGGCCTGCGATAGCTCGAGGTTGTGCGGGGCGCGGCCGCGGTCGTCGGTGTGACCTTCGATCCGCACGTGCCGGATCTGCGGGTTGACGGCGAGCACGGCGCGGATCTCCTCGAGGATGCGGCCGGCCGACGGCAGCAGCGTGGCGTGGTCCGTCGCGAACTCGATGCGCTGCAGGATGTTGATGCGTCCCGCCTCGACGCGGACCCACACCGGACAGCCGTTCGTCGTCGCGGGGCCGGGCGCGGTCGGGCACTGGTCGGCGCCGTCGAGGATGCCGTCTTGGTCGTTGTCCGGGTCGGGCACGCCGTCCTCGTCCTGGAAGCCGTCGCGGTCCTCCGGGTCGTTCGGAGCACCATCGGAGGCGTCCGGCACGAAGTCGTGATCGTTGTCGAGGTCGGGGACACCGTCGGCATCCTCGAAGCCGTCCGGATCCTCCGCGTCGTTCGGCGCGCCGTCGACGCCGTCGAGGACGTGGTCTCCGTCGTTGTCGGGATCAGGACAGCCGTCCGAGTCCTGATACTCGTCCATGTCTTCCGCTTCCGCGGGACACCGATCGACGTTGTCGAGGAGTCCGTCCCCGTCGCGGTCGTCGGCCTCTGGACACCCGTCTTGGTCTGCGTTGCCGTCCATATCCTCTG
This sequence comes from uncultured Sandaracinus sp., assembly GCA_903896985.1. GTDB lineage: Bacteria > Myxococcota_A > Polyangia > Polyangiales > JADJQN01 > CAIUAC01. The sequence goes on along the minus strand of CAIUAC010000915.1, from coordinate 9,869 downwards.
GGTCGTTCGGACAGACGTCCGCAGTGCCCACGATCCCATCGTGGTCGGGGTCGTCCGGCGCGGCGCTCGCCCAGGGGACTCCGACGCTCATCGTCACGCCGAGGCTCACGAAATACAGGGTCTTGTCGAGCGCTGCGACCGAGTAACTGACGAACGGCCCGATACCCGCGTTCGCGCCCAGCGCGAAGTCGTAGCCGAGCAACGCGTCGATACCGAACACGTTCTCTCCGAGCGACTCGTGCATCCCCGCGAACCCGCCGAGCCAAAGTCCGTCGAGGCGCAAGATCAGGCCGCCGCTCCACGAGGCGTGAAGCGCGTCGGGCTTGGCCTGAAAGGGCGAGAAATACGTGCCCGCGGCGCGCACCGCGATCGCCAGCGGGTGAATGACGTACACCATCGCCTCGGCGCCGAGGTGCCCGCCCGCGCCAGCATCGTTCGGCACACCGTTGAGCCCCAAGCCGGCTCCGAGTTCACCTCTCACCCAGAGGAAGGGCTCTTGCGCGTCCGCGTGAGCGGGCGTCGAGGCGAGGATTGCGAGGATTGTTGCAGCACAAATAGCGTGGGTGCGCATGGTCATCGACGTACCCGCGCTCCCTCTGCAATCAAGCGCGCATTTGGACGCTCGTGATGGTTCTTCGTGCGGGGCGAGTTCGGTAGTGCGGGTGAACGAGCCAGCGACTCAGCCGCGCAACTGCCGCACTCACCGCCTTCGTACGCGCTTCGAGATCCGCTCGAGCGTGCTGCGCGCTTCGGGCACGCCGAGCGCGAGCGTGAGCCCCGCGTAGACGACGCCGAACGCTCCGAGCACGACGACCCCGCGCAAGATCGGGTGCAGCAGCGTGCCGAGCGCGACCTTCACGCCGAAGCCCAGCGCCGCGGCAGGGAGCGCCGAAGCCCAGAGGCGCGCGAGCAGCCCCGCCGGCAAGCCGCTCTTGCCGATGCGTCGATTGAGCGCCGCGCGCAGCGAGAGGAACTCCACCCAGCCCGCCGCGCCCGCGGACGCCGTGAGCCCGACGGTCCCCCACTTCGCCTCGAGCCCAAGCCAGCCAGGCAGCCAAAGCGCGCAGACCCAGCCGAGCCCCACGGTCAGCGCGACGCGCACGGACGCGAACTTGAGCGGCGTGCGCGTGTCGTGGAGCGCGTAGAACGCGGACGCGTAGAGCCGCCCCTGCGTCGCCGCGAGCAGCCCCACCGTCGAGCCCGCGAGCACGGCCCACACATAGCGCGTGCTCTCTGCGTCGAACGCGCCCGTCTGAAAGAGCGCCGCCACGATCACGTCGCCGAGAAAGAGCAGCCCCGCGGCGGACGGCACGATGAAGAACGCGATCTGCCGCAGCCCGCGCTCGAGCTGCGTGCGTAGCGCCGCGGCGACCTCCTCCGGGGTGCCCGTCGCGCTCGCCATCGCGGGGAGCTGCGCCGCGGACACGGACATCCCGAAGAGGCTGATCGGCAGCAAATACAAGGTCTGCGCGTACGCGAGCGCCGACACCGCCCCGGTCGGCAGCAGGCTCGCGAGGAGGTTGTCGATGTACGCGCTCACCTGCACGACGCCGCGCGCGAGCACGACGGGCAGGAAATTGCGCAGCACCGTGCGCGTCGCCTCGAGCCGCAGCCCGAGCTCCGGGCGGAGCCCGCGCACGAGCGCCAGGGCCGTCGGGAGCTGCACGCCGAATTGCAGCGCGCTCCCGAGGACGAGCCCCCAGGCGACCCGCTCGGCGAGCGCGTAGTCGTGCGTGCCGCCGCCGTAGAGGAACAGCGCGCCGATGATCGCGAGGTTCCAGAGCACGGGCGCGGCGTACGAGAGGAAGAACTTGCGGTGGCTGTTGAGGATGCCGAGGCACCACGCGCTCATCACCAGCAGCCCGGTCCCCGGGAAGAAGATCTGCACGAGGCGGATCGTCTCGAGCCGCTTCTCGCCAGTAAAACCGGGCGCGATCGTGTCGATCAGGAACGGCGTCGCGAACACCCCGCCGAGCACGAGCAGGCTCGTCGCGAGGGCGAGCAGCGTCGCCACCGCCGAGGCGAGCCGCCGCGCGAGCACCTCGTCGCCTTGCGCGAGTTGCTTCGCGTAGACGGGGATGAACGACGCGCTGAGCACGCCCTCGCCGAAGAGGTTCTGCAAGAAGTTCGGGATCTTGAGGGCCGCCTTGAAGGCGTCGCCCGCGTCGGAGTTGCCGAAGTAGTGCGCGAACGCGCGCTCGCGCACGAGGCCCGCGACGCGGCTCAAGAGGATGCCCGCCGCGACGAGCTGCGCCCCGCGCGCGGCCTTCGGAGGCTGCGCAGGGGCCGCGACGGCGGGGGGCGTCTCGCTCATCGGGCGCAGTCTATCCGAAGGCCCGCGGGGCCCATGATTCTGCGCAACGCCGACCCGCGCGGCCCGCCGCCGACCGACCGACGTTGACCTCTTTCGCCCCTCCGCGGCCCGCCGCCGACCGACCGACGTTGACCTCTTTCGCCCCTCCGCGGGCCTCCCAAGACCGACCGACGTTGACCTCTTTCGCCCCTCCGGCGCCGTCCCGAGTGGCCACCGGCAACTCCAGAAGCCAGGCTCCACCTCACAATTCCCTCATCTTTTCGCGGCCTGTGCCCGGCACAGCGCTCGCATAGAACCGCCCCATGAAGCTCCGCGCGGCCCTCTCCCTCCTGCTCGTGATGACGCTCCCCGCGTGCGCCGTCGGCGGCCCGGGCGCGCTCGACGAGGCCTCCGCAGAGACCGGCCTCGAGGGCCCGCTCGAGGCGCTGCCCGAGGCCGCCAAGATGGACGGCGTCGAGTCGCTCGGCCCGACGGTCGCCGCCGGCGCGAGCACCGAGGTCTGGAGCGTCCGCAACCAGTGGGACGAGCGCGACACCACCGACGCGCGCCGCGCGGGCGTGTCGTGGGGCGCCAACAGCGGCCTCGACTGGGAGCAGAAGTTCGACCGCTGGGTCGGCGCGTTCGAGGTCGTGGCCCGCGCGGGCTACGGGCAGACGGTCCGCATCCCGACGCCCTACGGCGCCCGCGCCTTCGACGCGCCGACGCTCGAGTGCGCCGAGGTCGGCCTCTTCCTGCGGACGGCGTTCGCCTCCTGGTACGGCCTGCCCTTCTTCGTCAGCGGCTGGGACTCCGCCGGGCGGCAGACGCTCTTCGCCGGCCACTTCGGCTTCGTCAACAAGCGCGGCGAGCGCATCGCGAACTTCCCGAAGTTCCGCGCGCAGTACACCGACGCGACCTCCTCGTGGCGCGAGGGTCAGGCGTGGCCGAGCGATGCGCGCCTGCGCGCGATGCACCTCGGCGCAGACGACACCGTCGGCTTCCTCTCGACGGGCGGCCAGACGCTCGGCGCCGGCGCGTACTTCGACGAGCTCTTCCTCAACAAGCGCGTGGGCTACTTCGCGCGCCTGCTGCTGCTCTACTTCGGCAGCGTCAACCTGGTCGACTCCGCCAACACCTTCTCGGTGCAGCCCGAGGCGCTCGCGCCTGGCGACCTGCTGATCGAGCGCTGGCAGAAGGTCGGCATCGGCCACGTGATCCCGGTCTTCCGCCGCGTCGACCTCCCCGGCGGGCAGTTCGAGGTCGCCGTCGCGTCGGGCTCCATGCCCCGCCGTCAGCCCCTCTGGACCGAGACCGCGCAGGCGCGCTCCTACTTCGAGTCGCAGTACTGCGGCGGTCCTGAGCTCAACGCCGACGGCGTCCCCTACGCGAAGCTCGGCGGCGGGCTCCGTCGCTGGCGCACTCCCGCGCTCTCCGCCGGTCGCTGGCGAAACCTCGTCCGCACCGCAGACCGCGCCGCCTTCATCGACGACTCGTCGACTGACGTCCTCGCCGCGCGCCCCGCGCGCTTCCGCGAGCTGCTCGGCACGCAGACCCCCGAGCAGAAGCGCGATGCGGCCCTCGCCCGCATTCAGACCGCGCGCCTGCACCTGCGCGACTACCCCTCGAGCTGTTCCGCGCGCGAGCAGCGCGAGGACGCCTTCGTCGAGCTCTACGAGGTGATGGAGGGCTACTTCGGCGAGACCCGCGCCGAGGTCGACGCCGCGCACCGCACGCTCGAGGATCGCGTCTTCGCGGAGCTCGACTACACGCGCTCGCGCACTTGCTGCTGGAACAGCAGCACGGCGGCGATGCGCGAGCTCGTGCTCGCCTACGCCGAGAAGGAACAGCGCGACGCCGCCGCGGGCTCCCGCTGCGTAGAGCCGACCGTGTTCCGCGCCGAGTCCGCCGACCGCGCGACGGGCGGCGACGGCTACGCCCGCTGGCGCGCCTACGCGGCCTCGGTCGGACGCGCCGCGGATTGGCGCGCGTGGAGCGAGGACGAGACCTGCGCGCAGCGCGAGGTGTCGGAGGACACGGTCACCGCGCGCACGGGCGCCGCGCTCTGCTCCCTGCCGCCGTCCCCGACGACGACCGCGTGCGAGCCGAGCGTCGCCAACGACTCCACCTCGGCGGCGACGCTGCTCGGCCCGACCCCGCTCGACGCGCGCATTTGCAGCGGCGACCAGGACTTCTATCGAGTGGACGCCGGCGCCGCCACGGTCACCGTCTCCATCCGCTTCACCGCCTCGAGCGGCGACCTCGACGCGCAGGCGCTGACGGCCACCGGCAGCGTGCTCGCGACGAGCGCCGGGACCACGGGCGAAGAGCGAGTGTCGGGCACCGGGACGTTCTACGTGCGCGTCTATCCGTACGGCAGCGCCGTCAACACCTACTCGATTCGCCGCCTCTGACGCGCGCCCCGCAGGACATGAGGGTCCTGCGGAGCGCCTCGCCCGTGCCTCCGCGGCGCGGACGCTTCAGCGACTGCCCTCTTCTTCGTTCTTCGCGCGCTGCTCGGCGAAGACGTTGCGCCCCGTCAGGAACTGCAACAGCGCGAGCGACATCAGCGAGTTCTGCTCGCCGCCCGCGCCGCCGACTCCGCCGCTCCCGCCGCCGATGTACACGTCGGGGATCAGCTTGAGCTTGTTCGCCGCGATCTTCTCGACGACCTGGATCTGACCGAAGATCTCGTTGCCCATCGCGCTCACCTGCAGCTTGTACGACTCTGCCGTGGACTTGCCCTGCTCGAGGATGACGAGCGCCTCCGCGAGTCCCTTCTTCTCGATCGCCTCCGCGTCCGCGAGCGCGTTGACGCGCGTCGCCTCCGCGTGCGCGCCCGCCGTCACGCGCGTCGCCTTCGAGGCGCCATCCGCCCGGATCTCGATGCCTCGCGCGTCGCCCGTGGACTTCTCGATCTCGGCGTTCGCGAGGTTCTTCGCGATCTCCACGCCTCGCTCGGACTCCACGACCTTCGGCTGCATGTTCGCCTGCGCCGTCGCGTTCTCGAGCAGCTTGCGCTCCTCCTGCGCTTGCTTCTGCGTCGCGAAGGTCATGCGCTCCTGCTCGGCGATCTGCCGATCGGTGACGGTGCGCGTCAGCTCCGCCGGGAGCACGACGTCCGCGATCATCGTGTCCTTCGACTCGATGTGATGAATCCGCAGCACGCTCTGCAGGTGCTCCTTGGCGTGCGCCTGGAGCTCCGCGCGCTTGGTGTAGAGGTCGAGCGCCTTGACCGCCTGCGCCGAGTTCCTGAAGTGCGAGGAGATGGCGGGCTCGAGCACCTGCGAGATCATGTTGTCGACGGAGCCGAGGTTCGCGACGACCTTGGGCGCGTCGGTCATCGCGATGTGGATGATGACGCTGACGTCCATGCTGACGTTGAACGCGTCGGCGGTGCGCAGCGTGATGGTCTTCAGGTTGGAGTCGAGCTTGTGCGCGCTCGACTCGTTGTCTGCCCAATTGAGCAAGATCTGAGTCGTCGGCACCTTGTCCACCTTGCAGACCTTGGTGTTGATCGGGTGCTTTCCCGGCCCGAGCGGCTCCGCCCAAATACCTCGCTTGCCGTTGCGCACGATCTTGGCGTTGACGTCGGAGCTGGTGACGTCCTCGCCCTCCTCGCCGACGAAGCTCGTGACTACCGCGCACTCACCGATCTTGACCTCGACGAGCGGGATCTGATCGATGGACGCGAACCACGGATTGACCGCGTAGTTGCCCGAGCGGAGCACGGGAATCTGCAAGCCCTTCTGCCCACCCGCGGCGAGAAACGCGGCGGCGTCCTGGAAGTTGTTGTGGAGCGCGAGCGAGAGCTCCTCGGCGGCGATCTTGTGCGCCTCGATGATCGGCTTTCCCTCGAGGACGGTGACGATCCCGACGCAATCAGCGGTGATGCTCGTCCACGGCACGATCGCCTTGATCATGAAGAACGAGGTGTTGATCCGGTATGTGCCGGGCATCAACACATCGAGCTGATGGCCCTTCTGCCCGCCGTTCTTGATGAAGGCGATTCCGTCCTCGAAGTTCGAGTGGCCTTCGATCTTCCGGCTGAGGAGGCTGCCCTCCATGATCCGACCGCCGTCCATCGCGGTGATCAGGCCGATGTGCCCATTCGGGATCACCGTCGCGGGGGCCCGCTCGACCTTGAAGAGCGCGGTGTTGATGCGGTAGTAGCCGGGCGGAAGGATCTTGACCTGCGGGCCCTTCTGGCCGCCGTTGCGCAGGAACCCATCCGCGTCCTGATACGCGTCGCAGTCGACCGGGTCGGCGAAGATGCGGCCGACGACACAAGGCTGCCCGGCGACCGCCTCGACGATCCCGACCTGGTTCTCGTCGATGACGATGGCGCTATCGACGGAGACCCGGAACAGATGGGGATTGATCTGATATTCGCCGGGCGGAAGGATCGAGAGCTGCGGTCCCTTCTCGCCGCCGTTGCGCAGAAACGCCTCGCCGTCCTGGAAGATGTTGCACTCGACCGAGCGCGCGAAGAAGTTGCCGGCCGCCATCGGGAGCCCCGTGACCGCCTGGACGATGCCGACGCTGGAGGTGCCGATCGTGAAGAAGTGGTGCTTCTGCACCTTGTAGATGAACGGAATGAAGAGATGGACTCCGGGCCCGAGGGTCCGCGCCTGAATGCCGACCTCGTCGCGCAGGGCGACCGTGCGCCCATCGGCCATCGGCTTGCCGAACCATCGGCGCTCGAGCGTCAGGAACTGATCGCCCTTCGCGATCGCGATGCTCTGATAGAGGAAGACCAGCACGACGAGGGCGCAGAAGGCCGCGAGCCCGTATTCGATCAGGAGGAGGAGCGGCACCGGCGAGTCCTTTGTGTGCGCAGGCGTTCCCGCCAGCGACGGCTGACTCTATCGCGCCGTCACGCGCAGGCGCCACACCTCCCGCGGCAGGTCGGGCTACGCCCCGGCGGAGGCGGCTTCGAGGATCCGCGCCACCAACTGGGTGAGCCGCTCGAGCGACGCGCGAATGCGCGTGATGGAGAACGACGCTGCGCCCGCCGACAGCTCGGCGCCCTCCGACTCGAGCGACGGGAGGCGATGCGCGCGCCCGAGCGCCTGGGCGCGCTCGCCGAGCGCCTCCGCGAGCTTGGGACGCACGGTGTGCCGCAGCGCCGGCAGCTCCTCGTCGAGCAGGCCGCGCAGCGCCTCGCACAGCGCCCGCACCTCCACCGCATCGCCGACCTCCGCGAGAAATCGCCCTGGGCTGGGGGCGCGGAGCGAGCGCACGAGCTTCACGTCCTCGAGGAGGAGCGCGCGGGACGCCGCGACGCGCTCGAGCTCGGCCTGCGTAGGCGGCTCGGCGTCCACGACTGGCACGCCCTCGAGCGTCACGGTGAAGCGGCTCCCCTGCCCGGCGGGATTATCCGTCAGCGTGAGCGTCCCGCCCAGCAACGTGACCAGCTGGCGCGAGATCGCGAGCCCGAGCCCCGAGCCCCCGTACACCGCGTGGTCCTGGTTCTTGCGCTGCTCGAAGGCCGCGAACACGGCCTCCTTCTCCTCGTCCGGGACGCCGATGCCGGTGTCTTCGACCTCGAGCACGAGCCGAAAGAGACGCGCGCCCTCCTCGGGAGGAAATACGGCCTCGGCGCGGACGACGACGCTCCCTGCGCGGGTAAATTTGAGGGCATTTCCGACCAAGTTCAGCAGGACCTGCCGTAGTCGCACCTCATCGAGCGGCATCGCCTGCGGCAGGCTGTCGTCCGGCTCGAGGACGAGCGCGAGCCCCTTCTGGTGCGCAGTCCCCTCGAAGATCGCACCGATGTCGCGCAGCAGCGACCGAAGGTCGAAGTTCGTCGGGACGACAGGGAGCTTGCCCGCTTCGACGCGGGAGAGGTCGAGGATGTCGTTGATCACGCGGAGCAGAGCCTCGCTCGACCGAAGAATCGTGTTCGCATGGCCGCGCAGCTTCGGGTCCTCGAGCGCGGAGGCGAGGATCTCGGAGAAGCCCACGATCGCGTTCATCGGGGTGCGGATCTCGTGGCTCATGTTCGCGAGGAAATCGCTCTTGGCGCGACTCGCGGCGTCGGCCAGCTCGGCCAAGCGGTGCGCCTCGGTCGCCGCGGCAGCCAACGACTCATTCGCCGCCTGCAGGTGCTTTCTGCTGGCGGTGAGCGCGACGATCGAAGCCTCCAGCTTGACGATCGAGGGCCGAAACACGACCACCATCTCGAAGAGGAGGACCAGCAGTCCGGCGAGCAGCACGAGGAGCTCCAGCCGCTGCAGGGAGTTGACGCGCGCCCGCGCCTCCGCCTCGAATTGCAGCGTGACCTCGTCCATGAGCCGCACGAAGTCGTCCTCGTTCGCGAGCATCACCGTCACGGCGCGGTCGCCCGCTTCAGCGTCGAAACGGCCCTCCGCGATCACCCCCAAGAGCTCACGCGTGGCGCCGACCATCGCCTCGTGCGGCGCGCTCGCCTCAGCGAAGAGCCTGCGCACCTTCGCGGACTGCGAGCGCGACGGCAGCCCGAGCTCAGGGGCGCCGTACTGCAGGCCGTCGTGCGAGCGCTCCCACGCCGCGAGCGAGGTCCGCAGCTCGACGTAGAGGTGATCGCCCGGCGCCGCGTGATGCTGTCGGGCGAGCGCGAGCGCGTCCTTGACCAAGCGCTGGCTGAGCATCCGCTGCCGGCCAGAGAGGTTGATGACGCGCGCGTCCCCCGAGTTCCGCTCGATCGCCTGTCCGGTGACCAGAAACGATGCGACCAGCGTCGTCGCGATGAACGAGAACGCGAGCGCATAGGAGCGCTTGATGCGGGTCAGTTTGTCGGGGCTGAACACGCTGTCCTCATCGGCACGGCGGTGCGCTCACGCGCGCGGCCCTCCCTCAGTGTCCGGGGTAGTGCGTCTGCAAACAGGAAGGGCAGATCCCGTGCGAGAAGTTCACGCCGGCCTTCTTCGAGATGTACGTCGCGACAGGGATCCAGGCGTCGTCTTCATCGCGGATCGCGTGACAGTGGCTGCAGATCGGCAGCAGGCTTCGCAGCCGATTCAGCTCGAGGTGAGTGCGCACGCGGGCGCGTAGCTCCGCCTCCCGGAAAGGCTTGGAGACGTAGTCGACGCAGCCCGCCGCGAAGCCCTCGACGATGTGCTCGGTGTCCGCGAGCGCCGTCAGGAAGATCACCGGCACGCGCGAGAGGCCCATGTCCCGCTTGAGCTCGCGGCACACCTCGAGCCCGTCCATGCCGGGCATCATCACGTCGAGGAGGATCAGATTCGGTGGCGAGCTCCGCGCGGAGGCGAGCGCCTCCGGTCCGCTCGACGCCATCGCGATGTCCACGCCCTCGGAGTCGAGCACGACGCACAGCATCTGCAGGCTTGCGGGGGTGTCGTCGACCGCGAGTACGAGGGGTCTGCGCATGGAGGGGGCGCCGCGGGGCGTTCGTTGCGCGAGCCTACCATGCGCGGGGCGGCGGCGACGGCGACGCTCAGGCGAGCGCGACGCGCGCTCGAGGCGCCGGGCGGAGCGCGCGCAGCCCGCCGAAGAGCGCGAGCGCGGAGAGCCCGATCAAGAGCAAGAACGACTCAGCGCGGTAGTACGCGTCGAAGGCGTGCGTGAACGTCGGCAG
>CAIUAC010000914.1 GCA_903896985.1 uncultured Sandaracinus sp. | reverse complement strand
TCGGCGAGCGCCTCCTCGACGGCGCAGGGCGGCGGGAAGAGGGCTGCGGGGGCTACGGCGGGGGCAACGGTGCTACCGCTCCGCGGGAAGCGTGGGGCCTGAATCGTTGGCCCTTCTATGGTCCCAAGCGCTGCCGTCGGGGTGTAGGGCCCTCGGGCCGTCTGCACCTATCGCCGCGGATTTGCTGGGGATTCTTTGGAGGCGCCGACCGGATTCGAACCGGTGTATGACGGTTTTGCAAACCGTTGCCTAACCACTTGGCTACGGCGCCGTTGCCTGGCGACTGCGTCGCCAGAAGCTGCTCGAGCGCGCTCTCGGTACCGACGAGCGAGCCGACCGTTTAGCGCGACGCTGCGCCGTTGTCGAGTCCGTAGTCGGGGTTCCCGCGTGCGAGTCGACCGGCGGCCGACGTTGACTCGGCGGGCGCCGTCCTGCACGGTCTTGCGCGAACGCGGAGAGCGCGCGGCTGCGGCATGGCAGGTACGACGCGCAGGGGGCGAAGTGAACGGAATGCCTGGAGACGCGATGCTCGTAGCTCCCTTCGGCGACCACACGTTTCGGCGGCTCGCGGAGCAGGCGCTCGATGGCGTCATCGCGCACTCCGCTGGCCGGATCGTGTGGGCGAACGAGGCTGCCGCGAAGCTCGTCGGGGCCGCCTCGGCGAGCGACTTGCTCGGGCTCTCGACGATGGACTTCGTCGCCCCGGAGAGCCGACCCATGGCGCTCGATCGCGTGCGGCAGATGCTCGCGACGGGCGAGTCCGTGCCGTTCATCGAGGAGGAGTTCGTCACCCTCGACGGGCGACGCTTGCCCGTCGAGGTCTCGGCGTCGCCCCTCGGGGACGGGGTGATCGTGGTCGCGGTGCGGGACCTGCGACCGCGTCGGGACGCAGAGCGCGAGCGTCGCACGGCGGACGCCCGAGCGCGCGCCTTCTTCGACGCGACGACGGGCGCGATCGGCATCTCGCGGGTTGGCGTGCACGTCGAGGTCAACGCCGCGTACGCGCGGCTCTTCGGCTACGAGGATCCTGCGGAGCTCGTCGGCGTGCCGATCTTCGACGTGCTCGACCCCGCCGAGCACGCGCGCGTCGCAGCGAACGTCCGGGGGCGCTCGACCGGGGAGCCGCGCCCGACCTCCTACTCCGTGCGCGGTCGGCGGCGGGACGGCACGGGGATGCTCCTCGACGTGCAGATCTCGACGTACCTCGACGATGACGCGCTGACGACGATCGTGGTGATGCGCGACATCACCGCGCAGCGCGCCTACGAGGCGAAGCTCGCCGCGAGCGAGCTGCGCTACCGCGAGCTCGTCGCCCAGGTGCCCGTCGGCGTCTGGGAGGAGGACGCGTCGGGGGCCAAGGTGATCCTCGACGAGCTGCGCGCGCGGGGCGTGGCCGACTTCAATGCGCACTTCGCGGCGCATCCGGAGGACATCGTGCGCTGCGCCCAGGCGCTCCGTGTGCGCTCGGTGAACCCGGCGGCTTGCGAGCTCGTCGGCGCGAAGGACGAGGCGGAGCTGCTCGCCAACCTGCACAGCGTCTTCTTGTCGGAGTCGATGCCCGACTTCGCGCTCGAGCTTGCGCAGCTGATGGAGGGGCAGCGCACCGCGACGACGGAGGGCTGGAACGGCACGCTCGCGGGGGAGCGGCGCTGGGTCGCGGTGCGGGCTGCGCTCGTCGATGGGCACGAGGACGACTGGGAGCGCCTCCTCGTCACGACCACCGACATGACCGACCGGTGGAAGGCGCGCGAGGAGAAGGCAGCGCTCGAGCATCAGCGCCGGCACGGCGAGAAGCTCGAGGCGATCGGGAGGCTCGCGGGCGGCGTCGCGCACGACTTCAACAACCTGCTCGCCGCGATCCTCGGGCACGCGGAGGTCTCGCTCGAGCAGGCGCCGGTGGGCTCCTCGCTGCACGAGAGCCTCGTCGGCGTCCGCGAGGCGTCGCTGCGCGCGCGGGACCTCGTGCGACAGATCCTCACCTTCGGGCGGAAAGATCAGCCGAATCGCAGGCCCTACGACCTGTCTTCCGTCGTCACCGACGCGCTCGGGCTCGCGCGCGCCGCGATCCCGACGACGGTCGCGTTCGACGTCTCGGTCGCGCCGGGCGTCGGGACGATCCTCGCGGACCGCACGCAGGTGCACCAGATCGTGCTCAACCTCTGCGCGAACGCGCACGACGCGATCGGCGCGACGGGGCGCGTCACGGTCACGCTCGAGCGGTTGTCACCCGGGGAGGGCTCGCCCCTCGTCGAGGGGTCGGCGCAGGCGCGCCTGCGCGTGCAGGACGACGGCGTCGGGATGGACGAGGCGACGCGCGCCCGGATCTTCGAGCCGTACATGACGACGAAGGGGCATCTCGGCGGGCACGGGCTCGGGCTCGCCGTCGTGCACGGCATCGTCGCCGGGGTCGGGGGCGCCATCGTCGTCGAGAGCGAGCCCCGGCAGGGCGCGCGCTTCGACGTCTACTTCCCGCTCGTCGCGACCGAGCCGGTGCGCCCGATGCGGCCCGTCGTCGTCACCGGGGGAACCGAGCGCGTGCTCTTGGTCGAGGACGACGCGCTCGTGCGCACGGCGCTGCGCCGCTTGCTGCAGTCGCTCGGCTATCGGGTGACGCTCGCGTGCGACGGGGTGGAGGCGCTCACGCTGCTGCGCGCGGAGCCAAGCGCGTTCGATCTCGTCCTCTCCGATCAGACGATGCCGAACCTGTCCGGGCTCGAGCTCGCGCGCGAGGTGCTCGCCGAGCAGCCGGCGGCGCGCATCCTGTTGTGCACCGGCTTCAGCGACTCGCTCGACGAGTCGAGCGTGCTCGCGGCTGGCGTCAAGGGGTTGATCGCCAAGCCCGTCGAGAAGGCCACGCTCGCGGCGGCGCTGCGGCAAGCGCTCGCCTGAGCGGCGCCTCGACGAAGGGCTTTGACGTGGGTTGTTTTCGCGCAATCATGCGCCGCCATGACGAGCACTCAGCAGCAAATCGAGGTGTCCTACGACGTCTCGAACGAGTTCTTCCGGCTCTGGCTGGACGAGGGAATGCACTACACGTCGGCGAGCTACCTGACGGGCGACGAGACGCTCGAGCAGGCGCAGCTACAGAAGTGCAAGATCCTCCACGACTACGCCGAGATGACGCCGGACAAGGCGGTGATGGACATCGGCTGCGGCTGGGGCTCGAACCTCGCGTACCTCGCGTCGCAGGGCGTGAAGAACGCGCACGGCATCACGCTCTCGACCGAGCAGCACACCGAGATCATGCAGCGGAAGCTGCCCGGCGTGAACGCGATCGTCTGCGACTACAAGGACTTCACGCCGTCGATGCTCGGGATCGAGAAGTACGACGCGCTCATCTCCATCGAGATGATCGACCATCTCTGTTCGCCCGAGCAGGCGAACAAGGGCATGGCCATCGACATCTACCGCGAGTACTTCCGTAAGGTCGCTGGCTGGGTGAAGCCGGGCAGTCACTTCGGCTTTCAGGCGATCCTGCGAGACCGCGTGCCGCGCAACCGCGCCGACATCCTCGACCTCAAGTTCACCGCCGACGTCATCTTCCCCGGCGGGCTCAACCCGCGGCTGGAAGAGCTGATCGTCGCCGTGCGCCCGTACTGGGAGGTCGTCGAGATGCGCACGCAGCGCACCTGCTACGGCAAGACGACGGGCGAGTGGCTGCGCCGCCTGCGCGCGAACGAGGCGGAGATCCGCAAGACGTACGGCGACGCCGTCTTCGACGACTACGACCGCTACCTGCGCACCTGCGTGAAGGCGTTCGACTCGGAGTGGTCGAGCGACGTGCAGATGAAGCTGCGCTGGTGCCGCGCGGCGTAGTCCCGCCGGGCAAGCGCGCGCCTCTGTGAAGAATCGTTAGCCGCCGAGCGCGCGAGCCGCGTGCGCCTTGTGCTCGGCGGTCGCGCGCGTACTTTCTCCGGCAGGCGGAGTGAGACGAACGAATGGCCTCGCGTAGCAAATCCTTCAAGAAACGCCTGGTTTTTGCTGTCTTGGGCGTGGTCGTGCTGGTCGGGCTCGCGTACGCGGGCGTCAGCCGCGCGCTCGGGCCGCGCGTCGAGACGGTGCGCGCTCGGGAGCGCGAGGTCGTGCAGACGGTCGTCGCGAGCGGGCGGGTCGCGCCGCCGGCGCGCATCGCGCTCGGCGTGTTGGTCGCGGGCGTCGTGCGCGAGGTGCACGTCGCGGAGGGCGACCACGTCAGCGAGGGGCAGCTGCTCGTCGAGCTCGATGACGCCGAGGCGCAGGCGGTCGTCGAGCAGGCGCGCGCTCGGCTGCTCGGGGCGCGGGCGCGCGTCGGCGCCGT
>CAIUAC010000913.1 GCA_903896985.1 uncultured Sandaracinus sp. | reverse complement strand
TGCACGTAGTGATTGCCGAGATGCGGAGTGGCGTCCGCGCTCCAATCCGTCGCGGCGAGCACGACGCGCGCGCCGCCGTCGAGCGCCGTCAGCGTCAGCGCGGGCGCGAGCAGCGGGCGCTCCTGCGCGAGGCGCAGGGTGTGCGCGTCGACCGAGAGCCGCAGCAGCGCGGTCGGCGCCCGGCGCGCGACGAGCAGCGTGCGCGCGTCAGCGCCGAAGACCAGCTGGTCGATCGACCCGCCGAGCGCGAGGCGGGCGACCTCGCGCCGACTCGCGACGTCGACGACGACGACCTCCGCGCGCGCGGACTCGAGCGCGACGGCGAGCAGCGCGCCGTCGGGGCTCACCGCGACGCGACGCTGCCCGGCGCCGAGGTCCACGTGCACCGCGCGGTCGGTGCCGACGGTCGCGAGCGTGAGTCGCGGGGAGTAGCGGTGCGCGATGGCGACGGTCGCGGCGTCGGTCCAAGCGCAGTCAGCCGGGCCGTCGTCGGACGCGACGTGGAGCGCGCTGCCCTGCGCGTCGACGACGAGCGTGTCGTCCGTCTCCTCGCTCGTCGTGCAGGCGCGCGCGCCGTCGGGCGAGACGCGCAGCGTGCGCGGATGCGCCGCGGCGAGCACGACGTGCAGGGCGCGCTCTGACACGCTGCCATCGATCTCGAGGCGCGCCTCCACAGTGCCGCTCGCGCGGGGCGAGCGGTGCACTCGAGGGTCGTAGTCGACGCGAAAGAGCCCAGCCCCGAGGGCGTCGGCGTCGATGGCGCGCAGCCCCGGCGCGAGCGTCACGCGCACTCGCCGCGCGCCGTCTGCGCGCACGAAGAAGCTCTGCGGGCGGTCGCTGACGAGGAGCGCCGGGTGAATCGCCACCGAGCGCTCGAGCCGCAGCCGGTCGCCGAGGTTCGCGTCGAGGCCGACGAGGCTCTCGTGCTCTGCGAGCGCTCGGAGCCGCCCCGCGAGCACGCTGACGGGCGTCGCGACGACGAGGACGACTCCCACCCAGAGCGCGCGACTCGAGACCTTCGGCAACGGCACGCGTCGGGCCGCGAGCACGTTCAACACGAGCCATGCGCCCGCATACGCGAGCAGGCACGCGCCGATCGACTCCGCGCCAGAGAGCGCCGCGAGCGCGAGCGCGAGCGCGAGCACGGCGACCTGCGGCGGCACCGCGCGAGGCTCCGCGGGCTGGGTCACGACGCCGCGGGGCGCGCGAGCACGACCACTCGAGCGTCGGAGTCCGCGCCGAGGCGAGTGTCGCGCGGCGGATTCAGCCAGGCATCGACCTCGCTGCTGAGCCCGCCCTCCTCGAGCTGAGCCTGCGCGAGCTCCTCCTCGCGCCCGCGCGTCCGCGGGTCCGGGTAGAGGCCGATCGCGACCTCGCCGCGGGCCCGCGCGCGCGCCATCACCTCCGCGAACGTCGCGCCCGGACCACCGTAGTCCGCCGCGGGATGGACGCGAACGGAGGTCCCGCCCGAGTGCAGCAGCTCGCGGTAGAGCGGCGCCATCTTCCGGTCGAGCGCCTCCTGCGCGAGGAGCATCGCGACGAGGTCGCTCGACACGACGCAGTCGCCGCGCCGCGGGACGATGTGCGCGGCGGAGCGCGGGTCGCGAAGCTCGGTCACGACGCGACAGCTGTGCTCCCCGGTGAGCAGCATCCCGTGCCGGAGCCGGAGCAGCGTCGCGAGGGCGCTGGCGTCGCCGTTCTCGTCATTCTCAGCTTCGTTGCCGAGGATGACGACCGCGTCAGCCCCGCGGACGGGCGGGTGTCCGTCGCGGCAGAGCGGCGCGGCGCGAGCGTGCTCGGCGCGGATCTGGATGCGGCTCGCCTTGGCGCTCGCGAGCGACACGACGGCGTCGCCGTTCGAATGGGCATCGGTCATCACGGTGACCATCGACTCTGCGGGCAGAAGCGCGGCGAATTCCGCGAGAAGCCGCGGCAGCGTGTGGTTCACGCCGATCACCGCGATGCGCTCCGGACGCGGCGCTTTCGCGTCGCGCGGCGCGACGCTCTCGCTCGACACGACGGGCAGCGCGACTCCGAGTCGGACGCTCCCCTGGGCGTGCGCGAGGACGAGGAGCGAATCGTCGGCCGCGAGCACGAACTCGGTCGGCGCAGGCGGACAGAGCACCACGGACTCGTCCGCCCGACGCACGCCGATCACGATCCCGCCGACGATGCGCGAGTGCGCCTCCTCGAACGACTGCTTCACGAGCGCGGAGGGCACGGCCTCGGCGTACGGCTCGCAGCCGTCGAAGGCGAGCAGATGGCGCAGCACGAAGTACGACGCGTCGTCGCGCGTGCTCTGCGCGAGCACGCAGGCGAGCACCTCGTCGGAGGCGATGACCTCGATGGGGAGCGCGGTCGGGCCGGCGACGCCAGGCTCGCCGGCGAGGTCGAGCAGCTCGGCATCTTCGTAGCGACGCGCCTCGACGACGATGTGCCCGTGGAAGCCCTCACGCGCGATGCGGCGCATCGCGAGCAGCGTCGCCAGCGCCCAGCGCAGCGAGCCGTCGTCGTCGAGGCACAGCGGCGGCATCACGAGCACCGCCTTCGCGCGGTGCGCCGAGACGCGCATCAGCGCGAGCTCGCTGCGCGGGTCGCCCGTGCGCACGAACGCGCGGAGGCGGCTGCCCGGCACGCCCCGCGCGACGCGGAGCCCCGCTTCGATCTTGTCCTTGTCCTCGACGGCGAGGATGACGAGCGTGCACCGCTGCCCGCTCCGCGCGAGCTCGCGCGCGAGCAGCGGCACCTTCGCGTCGTAGCCGAGCACGAGCACATGCCCGTGCTCGACGACGGGGTTCGCGCCGGAGCGCAGGTCGCCGATGCGCTCGCCCATCTTGCTCGCGAGCGCGGCGGTCAGGAGCGAGACCGTCACGGTGCCGGCGATGGTGACGAAGACCGCGAGCGGGCGCCCCGTCGCGTCGCCCGCCATCGTGCCGCCGTCCATGAAGTGCGTCGTCACCCACCAGATCGACGCGACGAAGTCCGCCCCACCGCGGGCGGCGGCGAACGCGACGAGGAGGAACGCCGTCGCCGCGAAGAGCACGGCCAACTGCACGAGCGGCGAGCGCCCGAGCCAGATGTCGATGCGGTAGATGAGGCTCGCGCGGAGCGAGCGCAGGGACGGGCCGAGGCGGCGCTTCATGGAGCGTCAGGGTCCATCATCGAGGCCCTCGGAGTCGACTCCTCCGGTGCCGATTCCTTCGAGCGGGTCGCGGCTCACGCGGTTGGAGCCGTCGAGCGAGCCGACGTCCGCCTGCGTGAGGTCGACGCGCGGCGCGAACACGCTGCTGTGAAACGCCGCGGCGATGCGCCGGGCGAGCGCGTCGGCGTCGTCGCCGCTGCGCGCGCCTGCCTCGCCGCAGCCGAGCACCGCGCCCCCCGCCCCGACGAGACACGCGCGCCCCGAGGTCGAGGTCGCCGCGATGCGCACGCTGAGCGGCGCAGCCTCGACGACGTCGAGCCGCGGCGAGCGGGACAGCACGGCGCGCACCGCCTCGGCGACCGCGCCCCCGCCCTCCGAGAGGCGCACCGGGACGGCGACGCCGAGCCGCCGAAAGACGCCGGGATCAGCCTGAAAAGCCGCGTCGTAGGCGCGCGCGGCCGCGCTCAACTGCCCGCTCCGCCAGGCCGCGGTCGCGACGAGCGCCTCCACGCGCGCGCGCAGCAGCGCCTCGGCGGGCGGCAGCGCAGCGAGCGAGCGCCTGCCGAGCTCGAGCGCCTTCGCGTCGTCATCCTGCGCGAGCGCCGCCTCGCACTCGAACGCGTCGTAGTAGGCGGGCGCCCGCTCACGATGATCGGTCCTACGCGCCCGACGTACCGCCTCGCGCACGACCCCCGCGCCGAGCACCTCGACGAGCTCCCCGGCGAGCCACGGCGGCATCACCGCGCTGCGCGCCGTGCCGATCTGAAAGGTGCCGACGAGGCGCCGATCGTCCGCGAGCAAGCGGGCCGCCTGACGCCCGCTCGTCCACGCCTCGAGGTCGAGGAGCGCCGCGCGCCCGAGCTGCCAAGGTCGGCGCCAGAACGGCTCAGCCGCGGCGTCCTCCTCGACGATCTCCGCGGAGAGCAGCAGCGCGCGGCGATCGAGGAGCGCCGAGATCGCGCGGTCTTGCGCGGGATCGCGGCTGTTGTGCGCGCGCCGGTCAGGCATCACGAGCGCCTTCGAGGTGATGCGCCGCGCATCGTCGGGCCGCCCGATGACGAGGAAGAACGCCGAGAGCGCGCGCCGTGACTCGTTGCGATCGGCGTCGCGCACGTGCGGCGGACGCTCGGCGCGATAGCGCGGGATCTCGCGCAGCGCGGCGAGCGCCTCGGGGAAGCGCGCCTCGCGCAGATACAGCTCCGCGAGGTCGATGTGCGGATTGCCGTACCAGGCGACCTGCGCGCTCGTCGCCTCGACGGTCACCTGCTCCGCCTCGTCGAGCAGGAACATCGAGCGCGAGGCCTCGGCGAAGTTCGTCAGGTCGACCGCGCTGAGCGAGCCCGTCTCCCGCGCGTCGTCGAGCGCGAGCTGGCACGCCGCGTAGCTCTTCCC
Organism: uncultured Sandaracinus sp.; assembly: GCA_903896985.1. Classification (GTDB taxonomy): domain Bacteria; phylum Myxococcota_A; class Polyangia; order Polyangiales; family JADJQN01; genus CAIUAC01. Next base: position 3,412 of record CAIUAC010000913.1, on the reverse strand, counting down.
GTCATCGCCCGCCTCGAACTCGATCGCGCAGAGCGCGTTGAGCCCCACCGCGCGCTCCCAGCGATCGTCGCTCGCGACCCCGAGCCGCGCCGCGCGACGCGCCTCCGCGTAGCGCCCGAGCTTCATCAGCGGCCACGCGCGATCTGCGATCAGGTCAGGGTCGTAGAGCTGATTGTGGCGGGCGAGCCAGCCGAGCTTCTCCGAGTGATGGTCGAGGTCGCCCTCCGTCGCGGCGAGCTCCGTGATGATCCGGGAGTGCCAGCGCCACGGGAGCGCGGTCCCCGGCGCGGGGCCGTGCTTCGCCTCGAAGAGCCGCAGCGCGAGCTTCTCCTCGTAGAGCGCGCGGGGGAAATTCGCCTCGCCGTAGTGCTGCACCAGCCCGAGCACGAAGTGCCCGACGTACGAGTCGGCGTGCGCCCGCACGAGCTTCTCGGCGGTCTCGCGCGCCTTGACGTGCCGCCCCGTGGTCGCGAGCTCGTACGCCGCCGTCTCGTCCGCGCTCGCCGCCGCCGCAGGGTCTGGCGCCGCCTCCCACTCGGGGGCGTCCTGCGCCTCCGCGACGAGCCCCGCGAAGAGCGCGCAGCACAGCGCAGAGAGCGCCGTCCGCGAGACCAACGCGCGCAGGCGGGGCGCAGGCACGCGCTATCTCCTCAGGGAGGCGCGCGCGAGGCGCTCGACGATGACGGCGGTGTGCTCCCGGACGACGGCGGCGACGTCGTCGACGCCGGGCGCGCACTCGAGGCGGTGCGTGAACACGTACGGCGCGAGCGCCTCGACGTCCTCCGGCCCGACGAAGTCGCGTCCGTGCACGACGGCGCGCGCCTGGAGCGCGGGCAACATCAGGACGAGCGAGCGCGTCGACGCGCCCTGCAGCACGCGACGATCCGCGCGCAGCGCGCGGGCGAGGTCGACGAGCGACTCCCGCACGATGGGCGCGATGGCGACGCCCGAACGGAGGGCGCGCCGCGCGGCGACGACCTCCGAGCGCGAGACGCCCGCGAGCGCCGCGGCGCTGCCGAGCCCCGGCGCGGGATACGCGCTCAGCACCTCGATCTCCGCCGCGCGCGCGATGTGCGTCATCGCGATCTTGAAGAGAAAGCGGTCGAGCTGCGGCGTCGGCAGCGGATACGTGCCCGCGACGTCGAGCGGGTTCTGCGTCGCGATGACGAAGAAGAGCTCGTCGAGCGCGTGCGTGCGGTCGTCGATCGTGACCTGCTTCTCGGCCATCCCCTCGAGCAGCGCCGCCTGCACCTTCGGCGAGGTGCGGTTGATCTCGTCGGCGAGCAGCACGTGCGCGAAGATCGGCCCGCGCCGCAGCTCGAAGGCGCTGCGCGCGACCTCGAAGACGCTCGTGCCCGTGATGTCGCTCGGCAGCAGATCGGGCGTGAACTGAATGCGGCGAAACGCGGCGATCCCGGCGACGCTCGAGTCGTCGGCGATCGCCTCGCCGAGCGCGCGGGCGAGCGTCGTCTTGCCCGAGCCCGGATAGTCCTCGAGCAGCACATGGCCGTCCGCGAGGAGCGCGACGACGATCAATTCGATCACCTCGTCGCGACCGCGCACCGCGGCGCGCAGCCGCGCCATCAAGCGCTCGGCGAGCGCGGTGACGGACGCGAGCGAGGCGCCTTCGACGGCGTGCGCTGCGGGCTGAGAGGGAGTCATCGGGTCAGCGTCGATCATGTGGAGGGGAGACTCCCGCAGAGGATGGAGGACACGTAGCAGCTAGCGAGCACGGAAGAAGCTCCAAGGCTCGAGGAGACCGAGCGCGCGACGCCACCCGGGGGTCGCGCTGCGCAGCTCTTCGCGCACGCGGCGGGCGAGCGCGTGCAGCTCCGCGGCGGGCAGGAGCGTGCCGCCGAACGGCGCCGCGAGGTGCGCCCGCGTCAGCGCCGCGAGGCTCGGCACCTGCGCGCGGAGCCGTCCCGCGAACGCCTCGCGCGACTCCCCGAGCCGCCGCGCGAGCCCCGCCTCGGCGAGCCGGTCGAGCTCCGCGCGATAGACGACGCGCGGGCGCGCGCGCTGCGGGGCGACGAGCGGCACGACGCGCCTCCAGAGCTTGATCGCGTAGAGCGCGCAGAGCAGCGCGAGCAGCGCCGCGCCGCCGTAGACGACGAGCGCGTGCGCGGCTGAGCGAGCCACCGTGACGAGCTGCTCGGGCACCGGGCCGCCGTCGGTCGGGAGCGGCACCTCGCCCCGCGCGAGCTCGCCGAGCAGGCGCTGCAGGTCGGGGTCCGGCGGCTCGGGCGGCGGGTCGAGCACGCGCTCCGGGGACACATCCGTGATCACCCAGCCGACGCCCTCGAGGTACACCTCGGGCCACGCGTGCGAGGCTGCGCCGGTGATCAAGATCGTGCTGCCGCCCTGCCGCGCGCTCTCGTCGACGACGTACCCCGTCGCGACCCGCGCCGGCACGCCGACGCTGCGCATCAGATACGCCGCGGCGTGCGCGAAGTGCACGCAATAGCCCGTGCGGTCCCCGAAGAGAAAGTGCGCCGTCGGATCGTCGAAGCCCGCGTGCCGGCTGCGCAGCGAGTACGTGCCGACGTGCCCGAGCCAGCCCGTGATCGCGAGCGCCCGCGCGAAGGTGTCGCCCCGCAGCGCCTCAGGCAGCGTCGCGACGATCGTGTCGGCGAGCGCCTTGTAGCGCGGGTCGGTCGGCGCCGCCGTGTAGTACGCGCGGACCTCCGCCGACCACGCGGACGAGCCGCCCGGCAGCCCGAGCAGCGTGCGGTAGTCGCTCGTCAGGGCGCTGCTCGTGACCTCGTAGGTGCGCTTGAAGCGGCTCGGATCGGGGTTCGGCGCGGGCGCGAATTCGACCGGCGCCTCGAGCCCGAAGGGGCGCGTGTGATCGGCGAGGAGCGCGACCGTCGTGCGGAGCGTCGCGCGATCGGAGCCGCTCGGCGGGCCCTCGTCGAGCACCGTGCGCTCCGTCGGGAAGCCGCGCGCGAGGTCGCGGTCGACGTCGCCGCGCGTCGCGCCGACGAGCCGACGCCCGTTGAAGTGACTGAACGCGCCCTGCCGAAAGTAGTAGTTCCCGGTCGGCGGCGAGTAGTCGTCGTGGAGCAGCACGACCGCGACGGGCACCTGCCGCTGCGACGCTCCGTAGTCGTCTCGAAATTCGAGATCTTCAGGGTTCGGGCGATTTCCGCGCCCTCCGCTCTTGCTCGGATGCCGGTCCGGGGCTTGGTCGGCGCGCAGCCCGAGCCCGCCGCCCGTCGGGGGGGGCGACGGCAGCCCGATGCGTGAGGTGACGAGCAGCAGACCCGCGAGCAGCGACGCGAGCAGCGCGAGGCCGAACAGCGCGCGCACCGCGTTGCGCTCCGCGAGCAAGAGCACCACGACGACGCCGACCGCCGCGCCGCCGACCGCGAGGATGGCGAGGCTCGGGTCGCCGCCGCGCGCGAGGATCGGA
>CAIUAC010000912.1 GCA_903896985.1 uncultured Sandaracinus sp. | reverse complement strand
CTCGCTCGTGTAGGCGCGCGTGAGGACCTCGACGAGCGACTCGCCGTCGTGCGGGGGCGCGCCCGCGACGAGCTCGTGGAGGATCGCCCCGAGCAGGTAGACGTCCGTGCGCACGTCGATCCGCGCGGCGTCGGCGCAGGCGAGCTCCGGCGCCATGTACGCCGGCGTGCCTGCGGGCGCGCGCAGCGCGGTCGCGCGGGCGAGCCAGCTCGGGCCGTCGGAGGTGCCGCACGCGAGCCCCCAGTCGACGACGTAGACCTCGCCGAAGTCGCCGATCATCACGTTCTCGGGCTTGAGGTCGAGGTGCAGCACGCCGCGCTGATGCGCGAACTCGATCGCGCGACACACCTCGAAGAACACGCGCAGGTTCGCCTCGAAGGCGGTCGCCCCGCGAAAGCGCTCGGGCCCGGAGCCGCTGAGGACGTCCGCCCAGCTCGTGCCCTCGATGCGCTTCATCACGACGGTCAGGCGGCCATCGGTGCGCGCGAGCGTGTGGATCGGCACGACGTTCGGGTGCTCGAGCGCGGCGCCGACCCACGCCTCCTTGAGCAGCGCCGCGTGCGCGCGCGCGTTGCCTGAATCGAGCGCGGTCTTGATCGCGACCTCGCGGCGGAGGCTCCCCTGCTCGGCGACCCGCACCTCGCCCATGCCGCCTCGCCCGAGGAGCGCGCCGACCTTCAGCTGCTCAGTCGAGAGCACCAGCTCAGCGCCGCTGAGCGCGGGCCCGTCTGCGGCGAGCGTCTCGCTCGTCCCGAGGCGCAGCTCCGACGCCATCAGCGAGCCGTCGGCCCGCGTACGCAGCAGCGCCACGTCGATGCCGCGCTCCTGCCACAGCGTGCTCAGCGCCGAGATGCCCGCGGCGTCCGTCACTTCGACCCACCCGCAGCGAGCGGCGCGGCGGGCGCGCTCGAGGGCCAAGAGAGCCCGACGACGGCCATCGCCGCGCTCGCGCTGAAGCCGACCATCCACCAGGCGAGCCCGGGCCAGAGCCCTGCGCCGAGCACGCCGAGCGCGGCGACGATCGGGCTGAGCGCGAAGCGCATGCTGAGCAGCGTCGCGACTGCGCCGCCCGCGAGCAGATAGAACACGCTGCTCAGGCAGAGCGCCGTGCGAAACGGGAGGTCGAGCGTGTACGCGGCGACCCAGAACGCCTGCAGCAAGCCGAAGGTGAGCAGGGCGACCGTGAAGAGCGCGGAATTGGCGTGATTTCGGAAGATCGAGCGGCGCTGCCACGCGACGTAGCAGCCGATCCCGACGGCGACGCCCCCGCTGTGCAGGAGCATGTCGCGGTAGCCCATCACGAGCAGACCCGCGCGCTCGAGCAGGTCGTAGCCGACGCTCCCGGCCATGAACACGAACGCCCAGAGCAGCGTGACGTTCCGACGAAAGCGCGCGCCGACCTCGAGCGACTGCTGATGCGCGAGCGTCTCGAGGCGCTCGACCTGCGCGGCGCGGGCGCTGGTGTCGGCGCGGAGCGCGGCGAGGCGCGCTTCGAGCTCGGGGGCCGGCTCGCCTAGCTCCGCGAGGTGCGCGGTCGCGAGCTCGAGGCGGCCCGCGTCGAGGGCCCAGCGCGCGACGCGACCGAAGAGCCTCGCGCGGAGCGGCGCGAGCTCGCGATGACCCGGGCGCGCCTCGCCCGCCTCACGGAGCGCGAACCGCGCGGCGCCGAGGTGCGTCGCGGTCTCGACCTCGCCCGCGCCGCCGTCGAGCGCGACCTCGAGCGCGGCGATGCGCTCGCGCGCGTCCCGGACGAGCGCGTCTCCGCGGCGATGCGCGAGGACGGACTCGAGCGCGTCGCGCAGCGCCTCGGCGCTCGCGAACCGCTGCTCCGGGTCGCGGTGCATCGCGCGATGGAGCAGCGCCGCGAGCTCCTCGGGCACCTCGGGCGCGTAGGCCTGCGGCTCCGACTTGAGCGCGCGAAAGAGCCGCTGCACGGCCGCTCCGCCGCGGTGAGGCGCGGCTCCCGTGACGACCTCGTGCAGCGTCGCGCCGAGCAGGTACACGTCCGTGCGCGGAGAGATCTGCGCGCCCGCCGCCGTCGCGAGCTCAGGCGCCATGTAGTCCACCGTGCCGGAGACCTCGTGGATCTCGGAGGCGCCCGGGAGCCACGCCGGCGCCGTCGGGCCGTGCCCCGCGGCGAGCCCCCAGTCGAGCACGCAGACCTCGCCGAAGTCGCCGAGCATCACGTTGTCGGGCTTGAGGTCGAGGTGAAGCACGCCGCGGCGGTGCGCGTAGCCGATCGCGTTGCACACCGCGATCGCGACGCGGAGGTGAAACGCGAGCGGGTCGGCGCGGT
>CAIUAC010000911.1 GCA_903896985.1 uncultured Sandaracinus sp. | reverse complement strand
GGGACCTCGCGCTGCGTCGGCGGGAGCCTGACCGGGCGCGAGGTGTGCGCGTCCGACGGGCTGAGCTGGACGGCGACGCCGTGCACCTCGACTCAGACGTGCAGCGCGGGCACGTGCGCAGCGCATGTGTGCACGCCGGGGAGCGCGAGCTGCACAGGCACGACCGGCAGCCGCACCTGCAACGCGGACGGCCTCGGCTACGGCGCGACGACGGCGTGCACCTCGGGGCAGAGCTGCACCGCGGCGAGCGGGCTCTGTGGGGCGTGGGTGTGCACCCCGAGCAGCGTCAGCTGCGTCGCGGGGCTCAACACGCGCCGTACCTGTGACGCCGACGGGCTCGGCTACGCGGACGCGACGTGCGGCGCGAGCACGACGTGCAGCGCGGGCGCGTGTACGCCCTGGGCTTGCGTGCCGGGCACGCACTCATGCGTGGGGTTCGACACGCGGCGAGTCTGCAACACCGACGGGCTCGGCTACTCGAGCGCCGCGTGCACGGGCGCGTCTGCGGATGGCTACTCCTGCACTGGAGTCGGCACGTGCAGCCCGCGCAGCTGTATCCCCGGCACGGAGGGACCGGTCTGCGCGAGCATGACCGCGCGGCAGGTCTGCGACGCCGACGGCTTCGGCTACTCGTCGGTGGCCTGCGCCGGCACGGAGAGCTGCGCGACGGGCTCGTGTCAGGCGCGCCTCTGCGTGCCTGGGGCGACGCGCTGCGCAGGGGGCACGCTCACCGGGCGCGAGACGTGCGCGACCGACGGCCTGAGCTGGAGCTCGACGCCATGCGCGACGAGCAACACGTGCAGCGCCGGGGCCTGCGTCCCGCACGTCTGCACGCCGAGCGCGCCGAGCTGCGTCGGCACGGCGAGCACGCGCACCTGCGCGGCGGACGGCCTGAGCTACGGCGCGACGACCAGCTGCACCTCGGGCCAGAGCTGCAGCTCCGCGACCGGCGCGTGCGCGGCCTGGGTCTGCACGCCCGGCAGCACGAGCTGCGTCGCGGGCAACGCACGCCGCGTCTGCGACGGCGACGGACTCGGCTACACCGACGTCAGCTGCGGCGCGAGCACGACCTGCAGCGCGGGCCTGTGCGCCGCGTGGGTGTGCACCCCGAGCGCGTATTCCTGCGCGGACGTCGACACCCGACGTCGCTGCGACGCCGATGGGCTCGGCTACTCGGCCGCCGCTTGCGCGGGGGCCGCGACCAACGGCTATGCGTGCCTCGGCGCGGGGACGTGCACGGCGCGCACCTGCGTGCCCGGCACCGACGGCCCGACCTGCGCGAGCGCGAGCGCGCGCAGAGTCTGTGACGCCGACGGACAGGCGTACTCCGCGGTCGCCTGCGCCGGGACGGAGAGCTGCGCGTCCGGCGCGTGTCAGACGCGCATCTGCGTGCCGGGGGCCGTGCGCTGCACGGGAGGGACGCTCGCCGGGCGCGAGACGTGCGCGACCGACGGCCTGAGCTGGAGCGCGACTCCCTGCTCGGCGACGCAGACCTGCAGCGCAGGCGTGTGTCAGGCGCACGTGTGCACGCCGAGCGCCCCGAGCTGCGTCGGCACTGCGAGCGCACACGTGTGCGCGGCAGACGGCCTCAGCTACGGCACGACGACCTCGTGCTCGGCGAGTCAGAGCTGCAGCACCGCGACGGGCGCCTGCGCAGCCTGGGCCTGCGCGCCGAGCAGCGTGAGCTGCGTCGCCGGGCTCAACACGCGGCGCACCTGCGACGCCGACGGGCTCGGCTACGCCGACGCCGCGTGCGGCGCGAGCACGACCTGCAGCGCTGGACTCTGCGCGGCCTGGGCGTGCACGCCGGGCGCGTACTCGTGCGTCGACGTCAACACGCGGCGCGTCTGTGACGCGGATGGCCTCGGCTACTCGAGCGCCGCGTGCGCTGGCGCCGCGACGCACGGCTACTCCTGCACGGGCACAGGCGCGTGCACCGCGCGCACCTGCACGCCGGGCGCCGTCTCCGCGACGTGCGCGAGCACGACGGCGCGCGACGTCTGCGACACCGACGGCCTCGGCTACACGGCGAGCGCGTGCGCGAGCGGGCAGACCTGCGCCGGCGGCAGCTGCGCGGTGCGGTGTGGCGACGCGATCGTCGGCGCGGGTGAGGCGTGTGATGACGGCAACGTCGTGAACGGCGACGGGTGCTCGAGCAGCTGCGGGCTCGACTGGTGTGGTTGCCTCGACACCGGCAGCGAGTCCATCGGGGCGGGCATTCTGCCGGCGGACCTTCAGCTGCAATACGGGTTTGCGGGCGACGTGACTGACCTCTCGGGCCACGGACATGACGGCGTCGTCACCGGAACGGTCCGCTATGGCGCTGCGTGTGCCAGTTCCTACCTCGACCTGAACAACACCTTCTACGTCACCG
>CAIUAC010000910.1 GCA_903896985.1 uncultured Sandaracinus sp. | reverse complement strand
GTCGAGCCCATCGGGATGAACTGCCGGCGCAGCGGGTCCGAGTACGGGTTCTTCCAGTCGATGATCGAGAGCAGATACGGCGAGACGCGGAGCGCCATCGGCGCGCGCGCGAAGCCCTCCTGCACGTCCTTGACGAACGCCTCGCTGACGAGCCCTTGCAGCGTCTCGAGCAGCTTCTCGGGCTTCAGGATCGAGCTCTTCGCCTGCCAGTGATGGTCGAGGAACTGCGCTTCCGTCACGTCCTTGTACGCGGGGATGCGCCGCCAGAAGTCGCCACCGAGCAGATCGCGGTGCGCGAGCGCGCTCTGCGGGACGGCGGGCTTGAGCGCCGGCACGACGCCGGGCGAGCTCTGGGAGGGGTCGTTCGGGAGCACGGGGAGCGGGTTCGTCGGCACAGGAACCTCGAGTCGGCAGGCGTGAAGAGAAGCCTGCGAAGGGTTGCGGCTCTAGCACGCACGGGCTACTCGGGCAGCCGGGAGGCCACCGTGCAAGACCAGCTGCTCTTCATCATCTCGCCGCCGCGCTCGGGCTCGACGCTGCTGCAGCGATTGCTCGGCTCGCACACGCAGATCTTCACGCACCCCGAGCCGCACCTCGTGACGCCGCTCGCGTACCTCGGCTTCCACGACACCGTGGACAAGGCGCCCTACGATCACATCAACGCGGCGGAGGCGATCCGCCTCTTCGTGCAGGGCTTGCCGCGCGGCGAGGACGACTACCTCGACGCGCTCCGCGCCTACGCCGACACGATGTACGGGCGGATGCTCGCGACGGCGCCGGGCAAGTCGATGTTCCTCGACAAGACGCCGGCGTACGGGCTCGTGCTGCCGTTCCTCGCGAAGCTCTATCCGCAGGCGAAGTACGTCGTGCTCACGCGGCACCCGCTCGCGGTGATGTCGAGCTTCGCCAACAGCTTCTTCGACGGCGACTGGCAGCGCGCCTACGACTTCAACCCGGTGCCCGAGCGGTACGTCCCCGCGATGGCGCGCTTTCTCCGCGAGAAGCCCGTGCCGATGGTGCAGGTGGGCTACGAGGAGCTCGTCGCCGACCCGGGCGCGCACCTCGAGCGCATCTTCGGCTTCCTCGGGCTCAAGCACGAGCCGGAGGCGATCGAGTACGGCAAGCGCTTCGACGCGAAGAAGGGCATGGGCGACCCGATCACCGTCAATCAGCACTCGCGCCCGGTGACGGACAGCGTGCACAAGTGGGCGGCTGAGCTCGCGGGGGACCCGCAGAAGCGGGCGCTCGCCGAGAAGATGATCGAGCGCATCGACCCCGCCGATCTCGCGCTCTGGGGCTATCCGAAGGAGACGATCTTCGACGCGCTGAAGGACGTCGGCGCGGCGCTCCCGCCGAAGCGCGTGCTCAACGCGTACACCGTGCAGCGCAAGGTGATGCTCGCCCTGAAGAAGGACATTCACGCGCGCCCGCACGGCAAGCTGATCCAGAAGGTCCGTTACTACTGCGATGTGCTGCTGCGGGAGTGATAGGCTGCGCGAAACTCGAACTAGGGAGCGGCGATGCAAGGGAATTGGGGAGATCAGCCGGGCGGTGGCGGTGGTGGACAGCAGCCGCCCGGGGGTGGCTTCGGCCCGCCGCCCGGAGGTGGCTTCGGCCCGCCGCCTGGAGCGCAACCCGCATGGGGCGCACCGCCTCAGTCGGACATGGGCGGAGGGCCGATGGGCGGTCCGCCGCAGGGGATCGACCCGATCGCCATCGCCGCGACGGTGTGCGGCGCGCTCGGGCTCTTTCTCTGCTGGTGCAGCTGCCTCGGCTTCCCGCTCTCGATCGCGGGCGTGGGTCTCGGCATCTTCGGCATGGTCCGCGCGGGCAAGCCGGACGCTCACCCGACGAGCAAGATCCTCAGCATCGTCGGCATCGCGCTCGGCGGCATCGACCTGATCATCGCGATCATCGGGCTGTTCATGGGCCTCGGCGCCAACATCCTCAACAGCGTTCAGCATATGTGACGACGCGGCGCTCCGGAGGCGGCGCACGCAGAGCCCTTCTGCCGTGCGCCGTCGCGCTCCTGCTGTGGGGCTCTGCGCAGCACGCCGCCGCGCAAGACTCTTGGTGGGGCGCGGACAAGGCGCTGCACTTCAGCGTCAGCGTCGGGCTCACGGGAGGCGGCTACGCGCTCGCGGTGCCGCTCGTCGAGGCGCCTGGGGCGCGCGCGACGCTCGGCGCGTCGTTCTCGCTGACGCTCGGCGTCGCGAAGGAGTTGTACGACTCGACCGGCGCGGGCGACGCCTCCTGGCGCGACCTGACCTGGGACGTAGTTGGCACCGCGACGGGAGCGCTCTTCTCGCTCGGCGTCGAATGGCTGATCGGCGCGCTGTCCGAGCCGCCCGCAGTGAAGCTCGCGCCATCGAATACGTCTGACGACCACACGCCGCCTTTGTAGCTCGCGCCATCCCAGGAGTTTTCCCCTTGTCCCTCCAACGCTCGCCCGTCCTCGCGCTCGCCGCGGTCATCCTCTCTGTGTCCGCGAGCGCCGCTGCGCAGGTCGTCGTGCACGCCGCGCCGATCGGCCGACGCGCCGTCGTGGTGGCCGCGCCGCTGCCGCCCGCAGCCCCATCGCCCGCGCTCTGGCGCATCTCGACAGCGGCGTCGGCGTTGCGGGTGGAGGCAGAGCGCCGCGGCCTCGCGGACGTCGCGCAGTCCGCCGGTCAGCTCGAGCGCCTCGCCAACCGGGACGTCGAGGGGCGTCGTCACCGGGGCTCCGACGACGCGCTCCGCGACCTCGACGCGACCTACCGCGACGCGCGTCGGCGCCTCTTCGCCTACGGGAATCGCCTCGACGAGGCGCTCCTCGACGTCTGGGACGAGCTCGCGTTTCAGGTCCGCTCGGTGCGCCTCGAGAGCGGCGCGATGGCCCTCCAGCCCGTCCAGCCGCTCCCGCCTCCGCCGCCTCCGCCGCCTCCGCCGCCTGCCATCGCCTCGTACGTGTTCGACGGCGCGTTCGAGCAAGCGGCCGTCCGCTTCCAGGGCACGCCGGAGCAGCTGCACTCGCAGTGCGTGCAGTTCGTGCGCGCGATGCGCCTCGGCAACGTCGACGACCTCCGCCTGCCGAGCGGCGCGCACGTGCACAACGGCGCGAGCTACTGGGGCGAGGACGCCTCGTGCAGCATCGCGGTGCTGAACGCGCAGGCGCAAAACATCGGCGGACCGTCGGTGTCCGGCACGGTCGAGGACCTGCCCTTCACGGTCACGGGCGACGTGCTCGGGGTGCTCTCGACGTACCTCCCGCGCGCGCTCGCGGGAAACGGCTTCATCGATGATCTCGTCGTCGATGGGCGCGCGTACCACAACAACAGCGGCTATTGGTCGCCCGCCGAGGCGACGCAGATCGTCGCGTCCCAAGCGGGCGGAGCGGTCGTGCCGAGCCCGGCGAGCGCGCCGCCTGCGCCGCGCTGGCTCGTCGAAGGGTCGGTCGATGGGCGCTCGTTCCGCATCCTCGCGCCGAGCACCGCGGACCTCGAAGCGGCGTGCCGCGGCTTCTTCGCGAACCAAGGGCTGCCGATCGCGCGCCAGGTCACGCTCGGCACGCAAACGTTCGTGCAGCCCGGGAACCGCCCGTGGGATGTAGCCGGGGCGTGCCAGCTGATCG
>CAIUAC010000909.1 GCA_903896985.1 uncultured Sandaracinus sp. | reverse complement strand
TCGGCGTTGGAGAGGAGCGAGAGGATGACGCCGATGCCGAGCGTGATCGCGCCAGCGCCGAGCACCGCGAAGCCGATGTTGGCGAGCAGCGCCTCGGTGCGGCGCTGCTGAAAGTCGTCGACGGCTTGCGCGCGCGTCGCGCCGTCGCCTGCGCCCGATTGGGAGAGCAGCCCGAACGCCAGCGCGGAGCCTCCGCCCGCGACCAAGAGCCCCCCGCCGACCCAGACGAGCGGCGAGACTCCCGGCGTCCCGAGCTCCGCGTCGAGCTGCAGGGTCGCGCCGCTCGCGACGTGGACCGCGCGCAGATACGGTCGATGCCCGCGCGAGCGGACGCGCACCTCGTGCTGCCCGGCGGCGACGCCCTCGAGGCGCACGGGCGCGCCGTCGCGATAGGTGCCGATGACGAGGCCGTCGATGGCGACCTCTGCGCCGTCGACGTTGCTCGAGACGAGGATCGTCGCCGGCCGACGCACGACGGCGTAGAGCGCGGGCAGCGCGTCCTGAAGCTCACCGGCGACCGCCCCGAGATCGCCGGCGACCTCGCGGAACACGCGACCGAGCAGCTCGCCCGTGCGCACGTCGACGCGGTTGAGGTTGAAGACCCAGGTCCCGTCGCGTTGCCCGATCGTGCCGGAGATGACCTGATCGACGCTCAGCTCGACGCCGACGCGCCCGAGGCACGCGGCCGAGGACACGCACTCGAGCGAGCCGCGCTCGCCGCCCCCGAGCCGCGCTTGGAACTCCTCTTTGCCGACGATGGTCACGCCGCCGCGCTCTGCGACGGCGCCGATCAGCACCTCGCTGAGGTCGTCCGCGCTGCCCGCCTCGACCTCGCCCGTCGCGAGCAACAGCACGACGACGCGCGTCGCGGGCACGACCGCCGCGCCCTGCCCCGGCGCGTCGAGCGACGTGCCGGACTGAACGGGAGCCACCGCGTCCTCCTGCGCGCGGGCGACGGATGAGACCGCCGCGAACGAGAGAGAGAGGACGAGCAGGCACACGAGCGGGCGAAGCATCGGCCCGATCATACGGGGCCCCCCGAGAAGGAGCCAGGTTTGGACCCGCGCGCACGAGCTAGGCGCGGGGCCGCGCACTTGATAGGATGACTCTCCGGCGTCGGCCGTTTCTCATGCAGTCCGTACGCACCATCCTGATCGTCGACGACGATGCGCAGACGCGCAGCGTCCTCGAGGCCTCGCTGCAAGGCGCCGGCTTTCGAACGCGCACGGCAGCGGACGGCGCCGCTGCGCGGCTCGCGCTCGAGGCGGGGTGCCCTGATCTGCTGCTGCTCGATGTGTCGCTCCCCGACGTCGATGGCCTCGCGCTGCTGACGGAGCTGCGGCAGAGCCCGGCGACCAAGGACGTCACCGTCATCATCCTCACCGCCCGCGAGGACAACGAGGAGGTCGCGCGCGCGTTCGAGGCGGGCGCCGACGATGTGCTGCGCACCCCGGTGCGACCGACGGAGCTGCTCGCGCGCATCCGCAGCCATCTACGCCTGCGGGGCTACGTCGACGAGCTCGCGCGCAAGGAGCGCGACGCGCAGGTGATGGTCGAGCTCACGCGGGCGCTCGCGTCGTCGCTCGACTTCCGCGAGATCCTCTACACCGTCGTGCGCCGCATCGCCGACGTCGTGCAGGTCGATCGCGTGAGCATCGTGCTCGCGCCCGAGGACGCGAACGTCGGCTACGTCGTCGCGGCGTCCGACGACGAGCAGCTCTCGAACCTGCGCATCGACCTCGCGAAGTACCCCGAGATCCAGCAGGTGCTGCGGACGCGCGAGCCGCTGACGATCTCCGACGTCGCGACGCATCCGGTGCTCGACGGCGTGCGCGACGACATGCAGCGCATGGGGCTCTCGTCGCTCTCGCTGCTGCCGATCGTCTGGGAAGATCAGGCGATGGGCGTGCTCTTTCTGCGCGTCGCCTCGATGCGCGGCTCGCTCAGCGAGCGCGAGATCGGGTTCTGCCGGGTCGTCGCCAACGCGACCGCCGTCGCGCTCAGGAACGCGCGCGTGCTGCAGTCGCTCCGGGATCAGACGCAGCAGATCACCTTCGCGCGCTTCGAGGCGGAGCGACGCCTGCGCTCGCTCAAGCGCTACGCGGACTACTTCGCGTCGGCCGCCGACGGGCTCGCGGCGCTCGACCTCGAGGGTCGGCTGCTCTTCGGCAACCCGCGCTCGTTCGACCTCGTCGGCTACACGGAGAGCGAGCTGCTCGGCCGCAAGCTGCGCGAGGTCGTGCACTCGGACGAGGTCAAGCGCGTGCGAGAGCTCGCGTTCGGCTTCGCGCGCGGCGACTACCCGCGCGGCATCGACATCCGCGTGCTGCGCAAGGACGGCGCGAGCCGCACGATGAATTTCAGCTTCTCCCCGCTGCTCGACGGCGAGGGCGCGGTGCTCTTCTCCTTCCGCGACATCACGGAGGAGCGCGAGACGGCGGCCGAGCTGATGCAGACCAAGGAGTTCCTCGAGTCCTTGATCGACGCGTCGGTGGACCCGATCGTCGCCGCCGACATGAAGGGCACGATCATCCTGTTCAACATGGGTGCCGAGCGCGTCTACGGCTATCGGTCGGCGGACGTCATCGGCAAGATGAGCGTCGAGCGGCTCTACCCGGAGGGCGGCGGACGCGAGGTGATGCGCATCATCCGCTCGCCGCAGCACGGCGGCGTCGGGCGGCTCGACAGCATCCGCACCGAGGTCATCGACTGCGCGGGGACGCGCATCCCGATCTCGCTCTCGGCGTCGCTGATCTACCGGGGCACGGAGCCCGTCGCGAGCTTCGGCATCTTCACGGATCTCCGCGACAAGCTGCGCTCCGAGGACCGCCTCGCGCAGGCGCAGCAGCAGCTCGCGGTCACCGAGAAGCAGGCGCTGATCGCGGAGCTCGCGGGCACGGCGGCGCACGAGCTGAACCAGCCGCTGCAGAGCGTGATGGTCTACGCCGAGATGCTGATGCGGAAGATCGCCGCGGGCACGAGCGAGCACAACTACGCCAAGACGATCGTCGGTGAGACGGAGCGGATGAAGGAGATCGTCCGCAAGATCGGGAAGATCACGAAGTACGAGACGAAGTCGTACGTCGGCACGCAGCGCATCCTCGACCTCGACAAGGCCGCGGGCGAGTCGCGCGACAGTGACTTCCCGAAGCGCATCTCCTCGAAGCCGCCGGCGGCAGACCGAGGAGAGCCGAAGTCGTGAGCAAGCGCGACCGCAGCGGAGAGTTGGGCGACGAAGGGCGCGGCACGAGGGCGCCGCGCGTGAGCAACGTCTTCTCGACCGAGCGACCGAGCGGCCCGGCTCCGCGGTCGGCGGCGCCTGCCGCAGCGCTCGAGGCGCCGTCGCCCGATCGCGTGCTCTTCGCGGTGCTCGATCTCAGCCGCACCGCCCTCGTCGAGCAGCACGACGAGGAGATCGTGCACCACTACGTGGACGTGCTCCGCGGGCTCTTCCCGGCGCGGCAGTTCGCGGTGCGCCTCGTCGCGCCGGACACCGGCGAGCTGACCGTCGTCTACGCGACGGGGCGCCTGCGCAGCGAGACGCGAGACGCCGTGCGCGTGTCGCAGACGGCGCTGACGCGACACTCGATCCAGATCGAGCACCCTGGGATCACCGCGTCGGACGGCTATATCCCCCTGTTCACCGAGGACGGCTGCGGCTTCGACGTGCCGCTGGTGGACGGGGAGCGCTTCCTCGGGACGGTCGCCGTCGAGTACGCCGCCGGCACGACGCCGCCTCCCGGGGACCCGCCGACGATCGTGCCGATGGTGCTGCAGCTCGCGGCGACGCTGCGGAACGCGCAGCTCTTCCGCGAGTCCGTCTATCTACGCGACTACCTCGGCAAGGTCGTCGAGAACGCCAACGCGCCGATCCTCGTCGTCAGCCGCACGCGCGCGATCACGGTGGTCAACCGCGCGTTCCTCTCGACGACGGGCTTCACGCGCGAGGCGCTGATCGGCAGGAATTTCCTGCGGATGCTGCCCGCCTCCGAGCGCCGACGGCTGCTGCCCGTGTTCATCGGCGCGCTCCGCGGCGAGCCCGCGTCGAACGTGGAGGTGTCGCTCCCGCGGGCGAGCGGAGGCGCGGCGCGCCTGTCGGTCAACGTCGCCTCGATCATGAGCTCGGACGGCGAGGTCGAGGGCGTCATCGCGATCTGCCGCGACCTGACCGAGGTGCGCAACCTCGAGCATCAGGTGCTTCAGGCGGAGAAGCTCGCCACCCTCGGGCAGCTCGCGGCGGGCGTCGTGCACGAGCTGAACAACCCGCTGACGAGCATCACGGTCTACGCCGAGCATCTGCTGCGCAAGAACGAGCGCGCGGGCGGCGATCCGACCGACACCGAGCGCCTCGGGCGCATCCTCGAGGCAGCGCAGCGCATCCTCAATTTCACCCGCGACCTCGTCGCCTATGCGCGCCCGAGCGCCGAAGAGCCCCGCGAGATCTCGCTCGAGTCCGTGCTCGATCAGGCGGTCGTCTTCTGCGCGCACGTCCTCGAGGAGGGCGGCGTCACGGTCGAGAAGCGCTACACGAGCGGCCTGCCGCATGTGTACGCGGTGCGCTCGCAGCTGCATCAGGTCTTCATCAACCTGATCACGAACGCCTGCCACGCGATGCCGGACGGCAAGGGACTGCTCGGCCTCGAGACCAGCGCCGACGCGTCCACGGGCCGCGTGCTGGTGCGCGTGCAGGACAACGGCACCGGCATCGACCCGGCCACGATCGAGCGCGTCTTCGAGCCCTTCTACACGACGAAGGGCGAGGGCAAGGGCACCGGGCTCGGGCTGTCGATCGTGCGGAACATCGTGCAGCAGCATCGCGGCGAGATCACCGCCGAGAGCGCTCCAGGAGTCCGCACGACCTTCACCGTCAAGCTGCCGGGCAAGGCCGACCCCGCGGCCTGAGCGCTCGCGGGGGGCGGGCTCAGCCCTCGAGCTCGGACTGCTTCTCGACGACGCGATTGACGAGGCCGTACTCCTTGGCCTCGAGCGAGGTCAGCCAGAAGTCGCGGTCCGAGTCGTTCTCGACCTTCGCGAAGGGCTTGCCGGTCGCCTCGGCGACGATCTGGTTGTAGCGGCGCTTGAGCGCGACGATCTGCCGCGCGGCGATGTCGATGTCGGTGGACTGCCCGCGCGTCACGGTGGACGGCTGGTGCAGCAAGAAGCGCGAATTCGGGAGCGCGAAGCGCTTGCCCTGCGGCGCGCCGAGGAAGATCAGCACCGCGGCGGAGGCGACGAGGCCGTTCGCGACCGTGCGGATCGGCGCCGTCGAGAAGCGGAACAGGTCGAAGATCGCGAAGCCGACATCCGCCGCGCCGCCGGGCGAATTGACGAGCACGGTGATCGGCTTCGACGAGTCCTTGCGCTCGAGGATCGAGAGCTGGGTCGCGACCTTGCGATAGAGGATGTCGCTGACCTCCTCGCCGACGATGATCCTGCGCGACTCGAGCAGTTCGCTCTCGAGCCTGGGGCTGCCAGCTTCCTTGGGCTGACTCTCACCGTCTTCTGCGTAACGCGTCATGTTGATTCGTCCTCCGGGTCGGCCCGACGCTAGCACCCTGCCCGCGCCGACGCTCGATTCGAGGGCCGCGGGCGCGCGGCGCGAACCCTTTTCGCGCGACGCTGGCTCTGACTACGCAACCCAGGAGGCGTCGATGTGTCAGGCAGTCCAGTGCGCGAAGTGTGAGAAGACCGGCTGGAAGGGCTGTGGAGCCCACGTCGAGCAGGTGCTCGCGGGCGTCCCGAAGGCGCAGCGCTGTCAGTGCGCCGGCGGCGCGCAGTCGAAGCCGATGGGCGATATGCTGCGCGGGCTGTTCGGGATGAAGAAGTAGCGCGCGGCTCGGCGTGCTGCGCTGAGCGCTCAGAGCAGATCAAGCGCTCGCTCAGAGCAGCTCAGATCAGCACGCCGCCGATACCCGGCACGACGATGTAGACGTTGCGGAGGTCGAGCCGCGAGCCGCCCGGCACGTCGACGACCTCGATCTGCGCGCGGAAGATCTGCACGTACGCCTGCTGCGGCAGGAAGTCGTTCTGGAAGGTCACCTGGAAGGTGATCGTCGTGCCGCCCGCGACGCCGTAGAAGGTCGTCGCGTCGAACGTCGTCGCGCGCGTCGCGCGGAGCGGCGCGACCGCCTTGATGAAGAGCGTCGCGTCGACGGCGTCGCTCGTGTCGTCGAGGTTGTGCGAGGTGACGTCCTGCTGCGCCGCGCCGACGAGCGCGAGGACGCCATCGACGACCGAGGTGCTGACGGCGCC
>CAIUAC010000908.1 GCA_903896985.1 uncultured Sandaracinus sp. | reverse complement strand
ACCGCGCCGTCGACGATCGCGTGCGGCGGCACTCGCCCGAGGTGCAGCAGCTGGTAGCAGGCCGTGCGCAGCGCAGCGCGCACCATGGGATCGAGCGTCTCGGGCGCGCGCCGCAGAAACCCCGAGTACGCGGCGTCCATCGCGGGCAGCGTGCGCAGCGTGCCGTAGACGATCTCGGTCGCGAGCGCGGCGTCGCGCGGGTCTGGGCGCGCGCGAGAGAGCTCGGCGTCGAGCACGCGCGAGGCGTAGGCGCTGTCCTCGGCGACGCGGAAGAGCACGAAGGTCGCGAGCTCGCGGGCGTTGAACTCACGCTGCGCAGGGCGCGGCGGATTCTGGCGGCGTCCATCACCGGGCATCGCGGCTCACCGTCTCCACGATGCTCGGCCATTGCCGCTGCAGGTCGTTGGTGAACGCGAAGATCATCAAGAGGATGAGCACCGAGAGCCCGGCGATCGACGCGTACTCCCGCACCTTTCGTGACACGGGCTTTCGCGTGACCGTCTCGAGCGTGAAGAACAGCAGATGACCACCGTCGAGCAGAGGAATGGGCAAGAGATTGATCAGTCCCAGGTTGATGCTGATGAAGGCCATGAGCTTGAGATAGTCGAGCGTTCCCGCGCGCGCGGCTTCACCCGCGTACGAGAAGATTTGTAGCGGCCCGCCGAGCGAGCGGGCCGTCAGCCGCCCTTGCAGCAGCCGCACCACCGAGAACACCGTGAGCTTCACGACCTCGGCGGTGTTCGTGAACGCGGCGCGCACGGCATAGAGGAAGCGATGCGGGTTCGGCACGAGCGCGTCCGAGCGCACCGGCGTCCAGTTGCGCATGGAGACCGCGTAGCGGTCGTAGCGCTGCCCATACTCCGTCGTGCCGTGCTCGTGCGTGAGGGCGTAGCGGGCCGAGAACTCGCGCTCGCCGCGACGCCACACGAGCGTGTGCGCGCGCCCGCGACCGACGCGCAGATCCTCGAGAAACGTCGCCCAGACGCGGATCGCGCGGCCGTCGAGCGACACGAGTCGGTCGCCCGGACGCAGCCCCATGCGGTGCTCGGGGGACCCCGCCTGCACCTCGCTGACGTAGAGCTCCGCGGCCTCGAGGCCCGCGCGGATGAGGCCGCTCGTCTCGCCGGGCTCAGGCGTGACGGTCGCGACGTGCGGCTCGTAGACGTCGATGTCGATCAGCCCGCCGAGCGCGCTCTCGATGCGGCGCGGCCGCAGATAGGTGAGCGGGATCAGCTCGCCGCGGTTGTGCTCGAGCGCGCTGCCGAGGTCGAGGTAGCGACGGATCGGGCGGCCGCGCGCGGCCACGACGACGTCGAACGTCTGCAGCCTCGCCGCGCCCGACGGGCTCGACGGGCTCGCGACGCCGATGACGGCCTCCGGGTGCATGGGCATCACGCCGATCAGCCCGGTGCTCTCGGCGAGGTCGAGCGGCTCCTTCGTGCGCGTCACCAACATCGGAGTGATCGTCGTGTGCACCTGAGTTCCCGCGCGGTCGACGACGAACTCGAGCGGGTCGCCGGCGCGGTCCTCGACGAGGCCGACGAGATCGACGAACGTCAGGACCTCGTCGCCGTCGATGGAGAGGACACGGTCCCCGGGGAGCAGCTTGCCGTCGGCCGGGCGGTCCGGGAACACGATGCCGATGATCGCGGGCGGCAGCGACTGGTCGCCGAGGGCGACGACAAAATACAGGACTATCGGGAAGACGAGGTTCATCAGTGGTCCCGCGACCACGATGACGAAGCGCTTCCAGATGGGCTGCGCGCCGAAGGAGCGCGCCGAGTCGGCGTCGGCGACGACGTCCTGCGCGCCCTCACCGAGCATCCGCACATAGCCACCCAGCGGGATGGCAGCGAGCACGTACTCGGTCCCGCCGCGGGTGAAGCCGGCGATGCGTGGCCCGAAGCCGAGCGAGAAGCGCAGCACGTGGACGCCGAAGAACTTCGCCCAGACGAAGTGCCCGAGCTCGTGCACGAAGACCAGCACGCCGACGAGGACGATGAAATAGACGACGTCCATCTGCGTTCCGCGGCCGACCGTAGCAGTCGCTCGTCAGCGGAGGTAGCGGGGGATGGACGCCGAGGGACGTGGTAGCGTGGCTCACCATGTCGGGGGGAACGAGCCAGACGCCGGAAGTGAGCGCGACCGACGAGGCTGCGTACGGTGGGCTCGTCGGTCGGAGCGCGCCGATGCGCGAGCTCGTCCGGTGGCTCGAGCGCATCCGCACGACCTCTGCGACGGTGGTCGTCAGCGGAGAGAACGGCACAGGAAAAGAGCTCGTCGCGCGCGCCATTCACGATCACTCCCCGCGCGCGGGCAAGCGCTTCGTCGCGACGAACTGCGGCGCGTTCAACGACAACCTCCTCGAGAGCGAGTTCTTCGGACACAAGCGCGGGTCGTTCACCGGCGCCGGGAGCGACAAGCCGGGGCTCTTCGACGTCGCGGACGGCGGGACGTTCTTCATGGACGAGGTCGGCGATATGTCGCCGGCGCTGCAGGTGAAGCTGCTCCGCGTGCTGCAAGAGGGAGTGTTCCTGCCCGTGGGCGCGACCGAGCCGCGGCGCGTCGACGTCCGCATCATCGCGGCGACGAACCGCGAGCTCTCGGCGATGGTCGAGCGGGGGACGTTCCGCCAGGATCTCTACTATCGCTTGAACGTGTTCCAGCTGAGGGTCCCGCCGCTCCGCGAGCGCGCCGCCGACATCCCGCTGCTCGCCGAGCACTTCCTCGCGAAGCTCGCGAAGCGGGACCAGCAGAGGAAGGTCCTCGCGGGGAGCACGCTCGCGCGCCTCGTCGCGCACACCTGGCCCGGGAACGTCCGCGAGCTCGAGAACGAGATCGAGCGGCTCTGGGTGCTCTCGGGCGACAGCGGCGTGCTCTCGGAGGAGCATCTCTCCGCGGCGATCGCGCGGGCTGTGCGCGCGCCGCTCTCTGCCGCACGCAGGGCGCCGGAGCCCGCGCCCGCGTCGGTGAGCGTTGGAGGCGCGCCCCTGACGGAGGACCTGCTCGCGATGAAGCTGCCTGCGGCGGTCGAGGCGCTCGAGCGCCGCATGATCGTCGACGGCTTGGCGCGCGCGCGCGGCAACAAGACCCGCGCCGCAGACGCGCTCGGCATCAGCCGCCGGAACCTCATCCGCAAGGTGCACGCGCTCGGCCTCGAAGGCCCGCGCGGCGGAGCGAGTGCGGCGGACGACGACGAACAGGAGGCGGACCTGTGAGCGCGGTCGTCCTCGTCGCCGACGACGACCCGTTCCAGCTCCGCCTCCTTCAAGAGGTGTGCGAGGCCGCCGGCTATCAGGTCGTGACCGCCGCGAACGGGGTCGCGGTGCTCGACGCCGTCGCGCGGGCGCGCCCGGATCTCGTGCTGCTCGACGCCGTGATGCCGTCCCTCGACGGGCTGGAGGTCCTGCGCGTGCTGAAGGCTGAGCCACAGCTCGCGGGGATTCCCGTGCTCCTCGTGACCGACGCCGCGGACGACGCCTCTCGCGCGCGCGGCACGGCGCTCGGCGCCGACGACCACGTCTCGCGCCCGTTCCGCGTCTTCGAGGTGCAGCAGCGAGTGCGCAACGCCCTCCGCGTGAAGAGCGCCGAGAGCGCCCTGGCGAGCGCCGAGCGGCGCGCCCACGAGGTCGAGCTGATCGATCCGCTGACGCGCGCGGGCACGGCGCAGCAGCTCTTCATCACGCTCCATTACGAGTACGTGCGAGCCGTCCGCTACGGGCACTCGCTCGGCGCGGTCGTCGTGCGCATCACGAACCTCGGAGACGTCGCGGCGGTCGGCGGGAACGACGCCGCGGACGGGGCGCTCGTACGGCTCGCCGCGGGGCTGCGCGCGAGCACGCGCGACATCGACCAGCTGTTTCGTGCGTCAGAGGACGAGCTCGCGCTCGTGCTGCCCGAGACCGGGGCGCCTGGCGTGGGAGTCGTCATCGGTCGCCTCCTCGAGGCGGAGCGCGCGGGCTCGCTCTTCGCCGCGCGGGTCGTGCCAGCGCCGAGCCTGCGCATCGGGACGGCGTGCTACCCGGACTTCGCCGCGGCGAGCGCCCAGGCGCTGCTCGAGCGCGCCGTGCTCGCAGCGCGCTGAAAGCTCAGGGGCAGGCCCCGCCGAGGACCTCCGCGAGCGCGCGCACTTCGCTGATCGCGGGGTTGTCGGGGGCGAGGCGACAGAAGCGCTGATACGAGCGCAGCGCGTCGGCGTCGCGGCTCGAGCGTCGATAGCAGTCGCCTTGCAGCTTCAGGGCGATCGCGGGCGCTCCCGAGGTGAGCGCGCGTTCGACCAGCGCGGTGCAGACCTCAGGCTCGCCGCGGGCCAAGGCGCGCCGCGCCTCCATCATCAGCTCGCTCGCGGTCGGCGGCGCGGCGGGATCGGCGACCGCGGGCGGCGGCGGCGTATCGGGCGCCGAGTTCGACGGGACGCGACGCCTGCGGAGCTGGGCTTCAGGCAGCGAGTCGTCCGCAGCCACGACTGCGTCGGGCAGGGGCACGACCTGCGGCGCAATGGCGGGCGGCACCACGAGCTGCGCCGCGATGGCGGGCGGCACCACGACCGGCGCGATGGCGGGCGGCACCACGAGCTGCGCAATGGCGGGCGGCACGACGACCTGCGCCGCTTGGCTGTCGGGCGACGGCTGCGCGGGGTTCGGGAGCGGTGCGACGGGCTGCATTGCGCCGGGCGCCGCGGCAGGCACAGCCGGGCCGCTCGGGACGAGCGTCGCCGGGGGAGGACTCGCGGGACGCGGCCCGCGCGCGGCGCGCCCACGCCCGAGCAGGGTGAGCGCGAGGATCACGACGCCCATCGAGATCGCGCCCGCGAGGAGCGCGACGATGATCAGCCCGGTGCGCCCGCCGCCGCGCATCGGCAGCACGGGCGGCTCGCTGTAGCGCGGCTCGCTGTGGCGCGCGTCGCGGCGCTCCATCGGGCCTGCACCCACCCCGGGCTGCGGAGCCCGCATGGGCGCGCGCTCCGGTACGGGCACCGCCGTGGGCGCCGCGAACGCGGGGGCGCGCGGCGCGACCGGCTGCGGCACCGGGGCAGGAGCCGGCGCGACGTTCGACGCGAAGCCCGACATCGTCCCCGGCACGAGCGGCTCAGACGCGGAGGCCGACACCGCGCGGGGCGGTCCCGGAAGCGCGGGTGCGTTGACGAGCGTCGGCGGCGCACCGCGCCCGCCCGCCGGGGCGGGAGTCGGCGGCGGCCGCTCCGATTGCATGCTGCCGAGCACCGCGGTCGCCATGCCCGCGCGGGCCCGCGGAGGCGCGCGCATGGGCCCCGGCGTGCTCGGCCGACCGAGCGCCGAGACGAACGCGTTCGCGAGCTCTTCGGGCGTCGCGTACCGAGCCTCACGGGCGCGCGCCATCGTGCGCATGACGACGCTCTCGATCTCCGGCGGTAGATCCGCGCGCACGGTGCGGAGCGGCGCGACCTTGCCGTGCAGGATCGCGACGATCAGATCGCTCGGCGTCGAGCCGAGAAACGGCGGACACGCGGCGAGCATCTCGTACACGATCACGCCGAGCGCGTAGACGTCGACTCGCCCATCGAGGTCGTCGTCGGCGGCCAGCTGCTCGGGCGCCATGTAGCGCGGCGTGCCGAGGAGCTCGCCCGTCTGCGTCAGGCGCTCGGAGCCGAACACCTTCGAGATCCCGAAGTCGAGCAGCTTCACCTGGAACTCGCTCTCGGGGGCGCCCGGCGCGCGCACGAGAAAGACGTTGTCCGGCTTCAGGTCGCGGTGGACGATCCCCTTCGCGTGCGCGGATGCCAGCGGAGCGCACGCGCCCGTGAGGATCGGCCCGACCTCGAGCGGATCGAGCGGCCCGCGCCGCCGCATCATCTGCCCGAGCGTCTCGCCCTCGAGCAGCTCCATCGCGAGAAAGAGCGTGCCGTCGTCGAGCGCGCCGAACGTATCCACGCGCACGATCCCGGGATGCGTGAAGCTCTGGAGCACCTCGCCCTCACGGCGAAAGCGCGTCGCCGCCTCCGGGTTCGTCGAGAGCTCCCGCCGCAGCAGCTTCAGCGCGACGCGCCTGCCCGAGGCGAGCTCGACCGCGCGATACACGGTCGCCATGCCGCCCGTGCCGAGCAGCTCCTCGATGCGGTAGCACCCCGCCACGACGCTGCCCGGAGGGCGCACATCGCCGCCGCGGTCGACAGAGCGTTCAATCGAAGCAGCACTCACCATCAGCGCTCTGGATGATCGTGGGGACCGCGCCGCGCGTCAATGCGCGCTTCACTCGATCGCCTCTACCAGAGCCACATCGTCACGCAGCGCGTCACCCACACGGTGAGCGAGACTGCCGCCATCACCAGCGCCCAGCGCTCGATGTAGAGCCGCTCGAGCACCGGCACGACGGCCCAGCCGCGCACCAGCCCGACGAGGGCAACCGGGACAGTCGCCCCAGAGACGAGAAACAGGAGAACACCGAAAGCATTGGCGTGAGCCGCCGCGATGGGATGCCCGTGCACCATGTTCGCGAAGGCGGTCGTCAGCCCGCAGCCGGGACACGGATAGCCCGTCACGACGAGAAAGCCGCACGGCGGCAGCCCAAGCTGCATGTGCGTCCCGTGCCCGAGTGGGTTTGGCGTCAGCGTCGCCGCGGTCGCGATCACGCTCGCCGGCAGCGCCGCGAGGATGAACCACACGATGCGCGACATCAGGTCGCCGAGCGGCGTCCCGAAGCGCGGGTCGAGCACCTCCGGCTGCGCGATGGCGAAGCCCTGAGCGGGCGCATGGGTCGCCTGAGGAGCAGGCGCACCGGCGTCTTGGACCTCGGGGAGCACGGTACGAACGGCTGTCTCGCTCACGACGCCTAGCTCGCCACGGCAGCGCGCGGGCGTCAAGCGCCGTGACGGCGCCCCATTGCAGCGGGCGATTCCGTGGCCACGGTGTAGGCGTCCCATGAACACCGCCGTCCGCCGCGCTGCCGTCGCCGGCAGCTTCTATCCCGCGTCGCCCATCGAGCTTGCGGCGCTCGTCGACGCGTTCGTCGCGGACGCCGGCCCATCGTCCACCCTCGAGCGCGGGCCGAAGGCGCTCGTCGCGCCACACGCCGGCTACGTCTACTCTGGCTCGATCGCGGGGACCGCTTATGCGGCGCTCGCCGCGCGCGCCTCGAGCGTGCGCCGGGTCGTGCTGCTCGGCCCTGCCCATCGCGTGAGGGTCCGCGGGCTCGCCTTGCCGGGCGTCACCGCGCTCGAGACCCCGCTCGGGGAGGTCGCCGTCGATGAGGCCGCGATCGCCTCGCTCGCCGATCTCCCGCAGGTCTCGACGAGCCCGCTCGCGCACGCGCGGGAGCACTCGCTCGAGGTCCAGCTGCCGTTCCTGCAGCGGGTGCTCCGGCGCTTCACGGTCGTGCCGCTCGTCGTCGGCGACGCCTCGCCGGAAGAGGTCGCGGAGGTGCTCGAGCGGCTCTGGGGCGGGCCCGAGACGCTGATCGTGATCTCGTCGGATCTCTCGCACTACCTCCCCTACGACGTGGCCCGCAACGTCGACGCGCAGACCGCCGAGCGCGTCCTCGCGGGGCACTTCGTCGAGCCCGAGGCCGCGTGCGGCGCGGCTCCCGTGAACGGCCTGCTCGTCGTCGCGCGGCGGCGCGGGCTGCGCGGCGCGCTCCTCGATCTGCGCAACTCCGGCGACACCGCGGGCGCGCGCGACGAGGTCGTCGGCTACGGCGCCGTCGCCTTCTACGAGCCCTCGGACACGAGCGCAGAGGGGAGCCTCTCATGACCACGCGCGAGGAGGCGCAGGCGCTGCTCTCGCTCGCGCGCAGCACGATCGCAGAGGCGCTCGGCGCGCCACGCGCGTCGGTGCCGCGGCTCGCGCTCCTCGAGACGCCGCGCGGGTGCTTCGTCACGCTCCATCGCGGCGGGGCGCTGCACGGCTGCATCGGCAGCTTCGGTGGGCGCCCGCTCGGGGCCGCCATCCGCAGCAACGCGTACGCCGCGGCGTTCGAGGACCCGCGCGCGCAGCCGCTCGACCTCGCCGACGTAGACGACCTCGAGGTCGAGATCTCGCTGCTCTCGCCGCGCACGCCGCTCTCGTTCGAGAGCGAGGCCGACGCCCGCGCGCAGCTTCGCCCCGACGTCGACGGGCTCGTGCTCGAGTGGGGCCGTCATCGCGGAGTGTTCCTGCCGCAGGTCTGGGAGAGCCTGCCCGAGCCGCGCGAGTTCCTCGATCACCTGAAGCTGAAGGCCGGTCTTCCGGCGGATTTTTGGGCGCCCGAGCTGACCCTCGAGCGCTTCACCGTGGAGAAGTTCCTCGATCCGGCTCGCCTCCGCGGGCTTGCGTGACGACGGCAGCAGGGGGTGCGCGATGTCTTCGATTCCGACGAAGTACCTGACGCGCTTGGCGGATGGTCGCCTGCGCTGCGACGTGTGTCCGCGCGCGTGCACGCTCGCGGACGGGCAGCGCGGGCTCTGCTTCGTGCGCCA
Organism: uncultured Sandaracinus sp.; assembly: GCA_903896985.1. Taxonomy (GTDB): domain Bacteria; phylum Myxococcota_A; class Polyangia; order Polyangiales; family JADJQN01; genus CAIUAC01. Next base: position 1,837 of record CAIUAC010000908.1, on the reverse strand, counting down.
GCGGCAGGGCGACGAGCTGATGCTGACGACCTACGGGCGCTCGTCGGGCTTCTGCCTCGACCCGATCGAGAAGAAGCCGCTCTACCACTTCTATCCCGGCTCGAGCGTGCTCTCGTTCGGCACGGCCGGCTGCAACCTGACCTGCAAATTCTGCCAAAACTGGGAGATGTCGAAATCGCGAGAGATGGACACTCTCGCCGACGAGGCCTCCCCCGAGCAGCTCGCTCAGGCGGCGCTGGCGGCGGGCGCGAAGAGCGTCGCGTTCACCTACAACGATCCGACGATCTTCCTCGAGTACGCCGTCGACGTCGCGAAGGCGTGCCACGCGGTGGGCGTGAAGACCGTCGCCGTCACCGCGGGCTACCTCGAGGACGCGCCGCGGCGGGAGCTGTTCAGCGTGATGGACGCGGCCAACGTCGACCTCAAGGGCTTCACCGAGGACTTCTACGAGAAGGTCTGCGGCGCTTCGCTCGCCACGGTGAAGGATACGCTCGTCTACCTCGCCAAGGAGACGAAGGTCTGGCTCGAGGTGACGACGCTGCTGATCCCCGGGCACAACGACTCCGACGCGGAGCTTCACGCGCTCACCGCGTGGGTGCGTGACGCGCTCGGTCCCGGCGTGCCGCTCCACTTCAGCGCGTTCCATCCCGCCTTCAAGCTGCTCGACGTGCCCGCGACGCCGCACGAGACGCTGCGCCGCGCGCGCCGCATCGCGCTCGAGGAGGGGCTGCAGCACGTCTACCTCGGCAACGTGCGCGACCCCGACGCGGAGACGACCCGCTGCGCGTCGTGCCACACGGCGCTGATCGCCCGCGATTGGTACGCGCTGCTCGACTATCAGCTCGACGCAGACGGTCGCTGTCGCGCGTGCGGCGCGGCGCTCGCGGGGCGCTTCGACGCGAGCCCAGCGCACTTCGGTCGGCGCCGAACGCGCGTCGCGATCGCCTGAAGGCGCTACTCGCCGCGGTAGACGGGCGCGCGACGCTCGGCGAACGCCGTCAGCCCCTCTTGGTAGTCGTGGCTGTCCCAGACCGTGCGCCGCGCGCCCTGAATTTCCTCGAAGGTGATGGGCGGGAGCGCGTGCGCGGAGGCGAGCGTCTTGATGGACTGCTTCATCGCGGCGACGGAAAGCGGCGCGTTCGCAGCGATCTTGAGCGCGAGCGCGAGCGTGAACTCCTCGATCTCGGCGGGCGGGCGCACGTGATTGACCAAGCCCTGCGCGTACGCGCGCTGCACGTCGATGGGCTCGCCGGTGAAGGCCATCTCCTTCAGCACGGACATCGGCATTCGATTGAGGAACGTCAGCAGCCCCGTGACGTTGTACGGCACAGAGAGCTTCGCGGGGGTGATCGCGAAGGTGACGTCGGGCGACGCCACGAGCAGATCGCAGCTCAAGGCGAGCTCGCACGCGCCGCCCCAGACCGTGCCCTCGATCAGGCCGACCACGGGAAATGGCGCGTCCTCGATGCGGCGGATCAGCTGACGCAGAGGGTCGCTCCAGCCGAGCGGATCGCGGCGCCCGGCGGGCAGTTCGCGCACGTCGTGGCCGGCGCTCCACACCTTGGCGCCCGGCGCGGCGCGCAAGATCACGGCGCGCGTCCCCGCCTGCTCCATCACGTCGAAGGACGCGAGCAACGCCTCGACGAGCGTCGCTGAGAGCGCGTTGCGCTTCTCTGGATGGTTGAGCGTGACGACGCCGACTGAGTCCGAGTGCGAGGTGAGGACGAGGCTCATGGTGGCGCGAGGGTAGTCCGCGGTCGACGACGGGGCGAGATGGTGGATCGGACGACCGGGCCTCACGTCCCCCTCGCCCGCCGCGGCGGGAGAGGGCCGGGGT